>NC_013520.1:410000-577500 GCF_000024945.1 Veillonella parvula DSM 2008 | reverse complement strand
CCGGCACATTACGCATTGCAAAACCACTCATGGCTGCATTAAATGTATTATCCGCATATGGTAATGCCATAGCATCACCTTGCACTAAATTGACTTGATCAATTAAACCGGCATTTTCTATACGAATACGACCTTGATCAAGCATTTCACTATTAAAGTCCAAGGCCTCCACCTTTAAAGTTGGCTCTTGACGTAATGCTTCCTTTGTAAAAACACAAGTACCACACGCTACATCAAGTACGCATTGATGAGGACCGATATTCATTGCTTTTACAGAGAATTTGCGCCAAAAATAATCTTGCCCAAAACTTAAGACTGTATTCATTAAGTCATAATTTTTTGCAATATTAGAAAAAACGCCTTGTACAAATTCTTCTTTATCAGCATATGTTTTAAATTCTTTACTATTCATTATGGTCCTTTCACTAATCAAGAACTATATTCAAGTACTATATATGGCATAGTATACCATACTATAGGAACGCTAAAAAGAATTCTATTATATATACTATATATAGCAACTATGTGCTATACACATATAAGACTAAAACATACAAATATTTAATATATTTTATTGTAAAATATATAGCTTAATATACATGTTTATATACATGTTTATCATTTACTTTATATATAACATAAATGCTTATAGCCATCTATGATATTATCTATTGCCACTATCTCGTGTTCGTTGTATAATGACATATGTCCATGATGAAAGGATATTTTGTCGTGGGTTTTATTTGTTTTTATTTAAGTATTGGAGTGTACTATGAATCGATTTGTAAAATCAATCAACAGAGTCAGTCTAATCCAACAAATTATCATAGGTTTGATTATTGGTATTTTGACTGCTCTTTATGTGCCAGATGTGGCCAATGAACTTGCTTTATTAGGTGTTCTTTTTGTTGGTGCCCTTAAAGGCATTGCCCCTATCCTTGTATTTTTCTTGGTAATTGCAGCGATCAGTAAACATCGTTCTGGCCAAAAAACTGGCATGGGTTCTGTTATCACCTTATACTTATTAGGTACATTCCTATCTGCAGCATTAGCAGTAATCGTAAGCTTCTTTTTCCCGACTACATTACATCTAGTAGCAGGTGCCGCTGATGCAGCGCCTCCGCAAGGTATCGCAGAGGTTATGACAACATTGCTTAAAAATATAGTTGATAACCCTGTAAAAGCGTTAATGACTGCTAACTACATCGGTATTTTAGGTTGGGCACTAATCATTGGTGGTGCTTTACGTCATGCACCAATGAATACGAAGGAAGTTATGGAGTCCATTGCACAAGCTATTACTACTGTAGTAGGTTGGATCATCCGCTTCGCTCCTCTTGGTATTATGGGCCTTGTAGCAGAATCCATTGCTACTAACGGCATCGAAGCCTTGATTGGTTACTTCCAATTACTCGTATTATTACTTGGTTCTATGATTTTTGTAGCATTAGTGATTAACCCAATTTTATCCTTTATATACCTTCGCCGTAATCCATACCCATTGGTATTCAAATGCTTACGTGAATCTGCAATCTATGCGTTCTTCACACGTAGCTCTGCTGCAAACATTCCCGTAAACCTTGATTTGGCAAAACGTTTAAAACTCAATCCAGATATGTATTCCGTATCTATTCCATTAGGTGCCACAATCAATATGGGTGGTGCAGCAATCACGATTACAATCATGACATTAGCTGCAGCCCACACTTTGGGTATCGTTGTAGATATTCCTACTGCAATTCTCTTATCCATCATTGCCACTATTGGTGCATGTGGAGCTTCCGGTGTTGCAGGCGGTTCCTTGTTACTTATTCCATTGGCTTGTTCCCTATTTGGTATCTCCAATGATGTAGCAATGCAAGTTGTAGGCGTAGGTTTTATTATTGGCGTATTACAAGACTCCACAGAAACTGCGCTTAACTCTAGCACAGATATCCTCTTCACGGCTACTGCTGATTATGCAAAACGCGGCTATCATCAAGATTGGAATTAAAACTCTCTTAGACGGTCCTATGAGACCGTCTTTTTTTTGTAAACTAATTTTATATTCTTTCACTAGGACTTTGTGAAAGTTATATATATCCTCGCCACCTAATTATCTAAAAATGATATTATATATTTGGATTAACGAAATATAAACTTTCACCAATCACTAACAAACTATATTGATTTTCTTCAATATAGTGGTATAATATAGTTAATGATAATAACTATTAGTAGATATATAGAAAGGAATCAACATGAAACAATACGATATTATTGTAGTTGGTACAGGCGGCGCAACCATCGTAGCTGACGCTGCGCTCAAAAAAGGCCTTAAGGTGGCAATCATAGAAAAAGGTAAATTTGGTGGCACATGCCTAACTCGCGGTTGTATTCCTACAAAAGTTATGGTTACAGCAGCTAACGCAATTCAAGAAACAGAAGAATTCAAAAAAATCGGTGTTAATGTTGGTTCTGCTACTATGGACTGGGACACAGTGTCCAAGCGTACTTGGCATAAAATTGACGAATCTGCAGGCATTTATGATTATTACAATGCCTATGACAACGTAGATGTGTATCGTGGTGCAGCAAGTTTTGTATCCGATAAAGTGATGAACATCCATCTTAACGATGGTTCTGGCATTGAAGAAATTACAGCGCCTACAATTATCCTTGGTACAGGTGGCTATAGTAATGTACCGAATGTACCTGGTCTTCAAGAGGCAGGTTTCCTTACTAGTGAAAGCCTCTTTGGCGATAAATTCCCTAAACAACCATACAAATCTCTTGCCGTTCTTGGTGCCGGACCAATCGGTGTTGAGTTCGCTCACGTATTTGATTCTGCTGGTACAGAGGTAACAATTCTTCAACACAATGTACGTTTAGTACCTAAAGAAGATGCAGATATATCGGAACACTTACTTAACAACTACAGAGAACGTGGTATCAACGTACTTCTAAACCAAGACACTGTTGAAATCCGCCAAGAAGATGACCTTAAAGTAGTCGTTACTAAAGATCGTACTACTGGCGAAATTACAGAAACTAAAGTTGAAGAAATCCTTGTAGCTGCAGGTATCCGTCCAGCTGTAGAAGAACTTCACCTAGAAAACACTGGTATTGAAACTTGGCCTAAAGGCTGGATCAAAACTAACGAATTCTTAGAAACATCTGTTGATGGTATCTACGCTTTAGGTGATGTAAATGGTGAACCTGCCTTCCGTCATCGTGCAAACTACGAAGCAGATATTATTGCTCATAATCTCTTCTATGCAACAAGCGAAGAAGATTACCGTTGGGCACGTTATGATACATTGCCTAAGGTTACATTCTCCTATCCTGAAATTGGTAGTGTAGGTCTCACAGAGGCTGAAGCTATCAAAGCGGGTTACAATGTAGGTGTAGGTAAAAACTACTACTCCTCTACAGCTAAAGGCTATGCAATGGGTATTAACCCTGGAGATGTAAACGATGGCTTTGTAAAAATTGTGGTAGATAAAGACACCAACCATATCCTTGGTATGCATGTCGTAGGTCCTCAAGCCTCTATCCTCTTCCAGCCTTATGTGAACCTTATGAATAGTGGTGTAACTCCGTTGACAGCAATTAATGAAGAAATCGCTTCTGAACGCACTAAACGTTTACGTGAAAAAAGTATTACTCGTGAAATGGACCCTAGATCCGTTATCACTGTAGGCGAAACTATGAGTCCCCATCCATCCCTCGTCGAAGTTATCATGTGGACACAAGTGTACTACGAAAATCGTTGGTAATACAACTATAGTTATAAATAATAAAAGGACTAAACCTAGGGTGCAGTCCTTTTGTTGTAAACATATCTACTGTAAAAAATAATATTCTAACACAAGAGCACTATCAATCGATATTTTATAGTATCGGAATAGCAAAAAAGAGCCAAAGGCATTGCCTTCGGCTCTTTTATTATTAATCATCAATAGATAGGTTAGCGCCCCATATCTATATCAGAACCCCAAACGAGATTTGTTTTACGACCATCGAAGCCTTGATCTGGCTCAGGTGGTAATTTATAGGATTTAGATTGTTCTACATAAGCACCTGTCTCAGCATCTACTGTAACAACTACTTTTTTACCATCCTGATGCATAGTCACATAGTATAAAACCTTACCATTATGAGCTTCAATCTTCCAGCCCTTCATAACAGCATCAGTTCCAAGTTGTTGTTTTGCAACACGTTCTGCTTGAGTTGATTCAATAACTTTATCTTTATTGAAAATCTCCCCAATAACTTTCTTAGGTTTGCCCCCCTCTTCCATATCAGAAGCATTACCAGTGATTACGTCAATTTTCATCTTGTACTGATGATACTTACTATAACCAACTACTTTATAACCATAGTTCAAGTCATTAGAGTTGAGCTCTACAGAATGAAGCGCCGCATTTGGATAGCGATTTTGGAAAATAGTACCAATTTGGCTCATAGTCATAACCATGGACTCCCCAGGTGCACGTTTTACAGAGATATCCGTACTTGTTTCAGGCTTTGTTTTGCGTGCATCTGCCACACTTGGTGTAGCAACGGATAACATACCTACCGCTAATACACCCGTCAATGCCATAGAAATTAACTTTTTATTCATTATAATCCTCCTACTAGATACTATGCTTCTATTAATCAAACTATTAGTACACTAGAATTTCTATAAGTTCATGCTATATTCAACAGCACTAAAATATGTAAATAGTCATATCATTTAGACAATATACTATAAACCTTCATTAGATGCAAGTCGCCCATCTACATCAGTCATAATCAATTTATAGCATGTAGCCACTAAAGGCACACCGATCAACATACCAGTAACCCCCATCAAACTACCGCCTACGATAACGGCAGCAAATACCCACAAACCTGGTAATCCAACAGAATTACCTACAATTTTCGGATAAATAAAGTTACTTTCAATTTGATGAAGTACCTCTAAAATAATTACATAGATGAGAGCATCCATAGGGCTAACAGTAAGTAGCATAACGGCTCCAATGATACCACCAACATAAATACCTAATAGTGGAATTAAACCAGTTAGGCCAATTACACAAGCAATCGTTGTAGCATATTCAATATTAAATAGCCATAAAGTAATACCTACCATCACACCTAGAACCAAAGCATCTATAAACTGACCTACAAAAAAATTACTAAATGTTTGAACTGCTACGCGAGTTACATAACTAACTCGATTTACCCACTCATCTGATGCATAAGCCTTTAATATACGTTTACCTTGTAACATAAGGCGTTCCTTATCAAGCAACATATAAACAGCAAAAATTAAGCCAAGACCAATGTTCAAAGTCCACGACAATACGGTGCCCATTGCATTTACAATATATGTGCCACCTTTTGTCCCCCATTCACGAGTATATTTAGCAAGATTCTCTCCACTTAGGGCATCTATAATCGTTTGATTCGACGCCATTGGAATTGTTTCTGTAATATGTTGCATCCATGTTTGGAAGTCCGTATACAATTGCGGTGATGCAGCTACAATAATCGACATAGAATGAATCAATTGAGGTAAAGCCAACCGAGCAATAAAATACACAATAACGCTAATTGTTACAAAGGATAGCAAAAGACTTAGTGGGCGACGTATTTTATACTTCCATCCAGAGTCACACTTAGGCCATAGCCATCGCTCATAACGAACGACTAGAATATCCAATACGAAAGCAATACAAGCACCCACAATGAGCGGAACAAAGGCCGTAAAGATAGCGTCAAGACCACTAGCAATATCACTTATACGTAGTGCCATCATAATCATAATGCCCGCTAGTATAATAGCCCCTATGAGCTGTTTGTAATATTTAAATTCTTTCATAATAACCTACTTCACATAACACTATTAATAAGCTACACCTATATAACTATACGATTCTCACATCGCATACATTACCAAAGCATAATGAACATTGTATGACCTAGTATTGTATGCAAGCTTAGTATAACACAAAAGTCCACCTTGTCGCATGCTCGAATTCCCGATGAACAAGAGAGCATGATTGAAGGTGGACTTATTGTAGGGCTAATCTAGATAAGTCTAGAAATTAGCGATGAATATAAACGTCTACACGACGGTTTTCAGCTTTACCTGCTGCTGTAGAGTTAGTTGCAACTGGTTTAACATCACCATTAGCAATACCGATAAGACGATCGGCAGATACACCGTGGTTAACTAAATATTGAGCCACATGTTGTACGCGGCGTTCAGACAAAGCAATGTTGTATTGAGGGTTTGCATCAGTATCAGCGTTACCCATCAATTTAACTTGGTCTTGAGAATATTGGTTAGCAGCATTTACAGCAGCCGTTAAGTTTGGATATTGGTCTGCACGAGCAACATCTTGATCAGAGTCAAAGTAGATAGATTGTACATAGTAGTCCAATTTAGGAGTTTTATATGCAGGCGCTTCTACAGTAGGAGCTGGAGCCGGAGTGTATACAGGAGCTGGTGCTGGAGTGTATACAGGAGCTACGGATTTGTGACCACCGAAACGGTAAGATAATCCTACTACAGGACCTTGGAAGGAAATATTAGACTTATCATCACGTTTAGTATTGATATAACGATACCCTGCATTAATATCCCAGTCTTGGTTAACTTTATAACCTAAACCTGCTTCCCAAGTGGTAGTTCTCTTAGTCCCTACACCCGCTTTACCATAAACGTCTACTTTGGAGCCAAGATTAGCTTTACCAATTACACCCAATTGAGCAATATTATTTGCTTTAGGGAATGTATCACCAGAAATATGAGCATAACCGCCATATACTGCGAAATTTTTATTCAAAGATTGAACCAAGTTAACTTCTTGCATTCTGTCACTATAGCTAGTGCCGAACATTTTATCATTCAAACCATGGTATTGGTATTGTAACGCGGTTTTATCTGTGAAAGCGTATGTTACACCACCATCAAAGTTCCATTTTGCATCAGAAGTCCAAGCTTTAGTTTTTGCTTTAGAATCAGACGCGCCAAGATCAACTTGAAACTCACCTTTATTGAATTGAGTTTGAGGAGTTGCACCTGCTACGGACACGCCTACAGCAGCAACTGCCAATAAAGCTAATAATTTTTTATTCATTATAATTCCCTCCAAAAACAGCCCTTATAATACTTAGGCTTTGGTAATAATATGCTTATATTTTACACAATTTTTCAATATAATTCAATATCCTTCATGAATATCAGATGAATTTTTAGTTATATCTATTAATGTTATAAATATAAATATTTAAATCCTCTTAATTACCTAATCACTGCGATTTTCTGCACATATTACAGTCCCGTAATTATAATACTATTTATCTTTTTTAAGATTCTCTAACAATAATAAGATCACTGGTTCTGTAAGTTCATCAAAATCATTATTATATACACTGATAGATCTAACTATAATTGAACAAATAAAAGCCCCCTTATACACTAAGGAGGCTTTTATCATTTCATATGTATATCCCTTACATATATACGTGAAATCAGAAGTTTCTGGTCAGATAACACATTCCCCAATGTGTCATTTTTTTCACATTAAGTATTGTACATCAAAAATTTTTAATAGACAAGAGTTTATTCACTATTTTTTCATGAATTTTTCTAAAAATTTCAATGTAAAAAAGAATAATCAACAAAATATATAATTATTATCTACCGTTTAAAATTATATCGAGTATTAGTATTTTAAATTTTAACATTTACATGAAGCCTATTTTTAATATAAAGCGAAAGTTAAATTAAAACTATATTTATATCTCATTAAACAACCTTATGTTGCCATGCTCCTCGAATAAATCTCAAATAAGAACAACATAATCTTAGAGACTGATCAAAGCACAAAGATAACCATGCCCCAAAAAGTCCTAAACCTAATGTAATGCACAATAGATACGTAATAATAGGTCGAATGATTGCTACGCTTACAAGAGAATATTTCATGATGTAATATGTATCTCCTGCCCCTTTCAACACACCAGAATACACTTGCTGCAATGCTTGAGGGAATGCAGCGATAGCCATAATACCCATCAAAGTGGCTGAAAGTGTAACAACATCACTTTCACGAGTATATAACTGTACTAAAAAATCACCAGGACCAATAAAGATTAATGCACTTACAAGGCCCACGACTAAACCAATTCGAGCCCCAATTTTACCATAAGTACATGCAATATCCGGTCGTTTGTGTCCAAGGCTTTGCCCCGTATGTGATGCACCTGCAAATCCAAGGCCCATAGCAAAATAATAAAATATATCCATTAAATTCATACATACGTAATGTGCTGCTAAAGGTACCGCACCTAAGGAAGCAACAATCATAGTGTATGTATACATACCGAATCGCTCAAAGAACTGTTCTCCTAAAGAACTACCACCTACATGAAATATTGTATGTAATACGGGTCTTTCAAAAGTCCATTTCGACGAATGACGCAATGTTAATCCAGTAGCAGTATGTTCTGAAATCGTACGCAACAACAATAATGCAATAATCGCACTACTGATCATGGTGGAAACCCCTGCCCCCATAACACCAAGTTCAGGGAAGAAACCAATACCATAAATCAAGAAGAAGTTCATTATTGTATTCAAAATATTCCCTACTACATTAGATTTAAAAATAACTTTAGTATTACCATATCCAATGAGTGCAGCCCCTACGATTTGACTAAAAGACTGAAAGATTAAACTAATAACTATGAAACGACCATACCAAACAGCTGTTTCAATATAGCCATCTTCAGCACCTGTAAAACGTAGAATATGCTCTAAATTTAAGAAACATATCAATAATAACGGTACATAAATCAAAAAATTCAATAAAATAGACTGCTTGAGTACGGCATTCATACCATCCACATCACCTTCACCATGACGACGAGCTATGATTGCCGTCACAGCAATGGATACGGCACGACAGAAGATGAGCATTACCATCTCAGGTTGTCCCATAATACCTACCGAAGCAAGAGCTGATGCACCTAAGGCACCAACCATCGCCAAATCGATGGCCGTCATAAATTGTAACATCAAGCCTTGTAATGTAGCTGGCCAAGCTATTTTTAAATAATTACCATATAGCTGCTTTGTCGTGCCTACAGGTCCTAATCGTTCTGCAACAGGTAACATGGTATCTATTGAAAGCCATCGTTGTATACGGTCTAACATCCTATCTCCTATTCATGTAAGATCATACATAGTAGAGGCATCACTTCGCCTCTTACTTCCACTGTATTATATCACATAACATATGAGAAGTCATTCATATGTTATGCATTTTAAATAAGAATATATATCAAAATAGCAAAAGAACCTCTTATACAAAATGTATGTACCCTATCAGGTATAACAGTGTATAAGAGGTTCTTTAGGTCTACAGGAAAATAATTATCTTAAACTATTATCAAAACTAGCTCTCAACTCTTAACCTTTAGCGGCTAATAATTGATTTACTACTGCACGCAAGTCATCTAAGCCTTGTTTAGTCTCAGCCAATTCTTGACGTTGACGTTCATTTTCAGCTTCCAATGTATTTAGACGTGCTGCTTGATTAGCAATAACAGTTTTTTGATTACTATTTTCTTTTTTGAGACTAGATACTTCATCTTGCATTACATAGACAGAGCTAATTGGACCTGCTTTATAACGTTCTGGAATAGCGTCTTTTCTTTCACGACTACCACCAAATTTATGCGTTACACCTGCATTTACCATGTTATGACTAGTACCAAGTGAAACGCCTACGTTGAACATAGTATCTTCAGTTCGGTAGTGAGCAATACCGATAGCACCCGCAGTTTCACCACGGTAGTTACCAATGCCAGCCATAATTTGTGTTGGTTCCAATGGATCGTATTGAATTGGTTTCAACGCTGCCATAGCTGCCGCATGAGCACCAACACGTTGTGTTTCAGTACCTACACGATTAACAGCTTCTTGTAAACCGGCATTAGATGCTTTCAATTGGCTAACATTTACTGCATCAGTATCAGCTGTGCCAGGAGCTACACCACGAATCTGCTTACCACCATTATTTAAGCCGTCTACAGTAAGGGATACAGGGCTAGCTGTTGCATCTGTCGGAGTAATAGTCATACCACCACCCTTAATTACAGTAGAGTTGCCAGCTGCATCTTTCACAGTTGTACCTGCAGGAGTAATCTTAGTGGATACACCGTTTTCATCACCTACGGTAACACTGTTTAGACCTTTCAAGTCTTTAGCCAAGCCATATGTAAAAGTAGTTTTATCTTGATTAACTACAAGATTATCACCTGCTTGGAATTTTATGGTATCGCCACCTTGTACTTTTTCAACGGTACCACCAGCAGCTGTTACATTCCATGCAGATATATCTTTAACTTGTTGTTTACCAGTCTCTGTTAAGTTGCTCAAGTCTTGATTTGCTGCATTATCGATTTTGCCTTTAGTCGCATCATCGAGTTTAACAGTGACATCGTCTCCATTAGCAACAGTAGTAAGACCATTTTCTCCTTTAACATTGAATTTCACATCACCTGTGCTCAACGATTTTTCATCGGTAGAACCAGAGTTACCACCTAAAGAAATCTTACGGGCAATAGCTGTCGTGTTTTTGTCGATATTAGCTTTATTGGTTGCGATGTTATCCTTATTAGTTGCAATATCAGCAGCATTTCTATCAATTGCAGCTTTATTATTAGCTATTTTTTGCTTGTTATCCGCAATGGCATCAGCATTTTTACCAATCTTATCTGTATTATCAGCAATGTTGGCTTTGTTTTCTGCTACTTGATCATCAACATGTTTCAATTGATCTTCTGTGGCGGCACGTCCAGAGACAGGCTGTGTTTGACCAGGAGTCCATGCAGTGTTAGTCAAACCCGTTACTTGAGGTGTTTCTACACCTTCTGTAGCTTTCACTTTTGGTGCTGTAATTGTTTGATTTGCTTTTACAGTATTGAAGGTTACGTCTTGTTTAGTAGCAATTGTGAAGTCTTTACCATTTTGAGTAATGGAAATGTTATCACCATCGATAAACTTAACTGTATTGCCACCTTCAACTTTTTCGGCAGTATTACCATTAGCTACTACGTTCCATGCGGATAAATCTTTAACTTGTTGTTTACCAGCATCTGTTAAGTTGCTCAAATCCGTATTTGCTGCATTGTTGATTTTATTAGCCGTAGCATCATCTAATTTGACAGTTACATCTTCTCCATTAGCTTCAGTAACAATACCATTTTGCCCTTTAATATTGAATTTCACATCGCCTGTACTTAAGGATTTCTCATCGGTTGAACCAGTATTACCACCTAAGGAAATCTTACGACCGATAGCTTCTGTATTTTTATCAATATTAGCTTTATTGGCTGCGATATCGCCAGCATTTTTAGTGATGGCCGCTTTGTTATCTGCAATATTTTGTTTATTCGTCGCAATATTATTTTTATTAGTTGCTATATCGGCTTTATTAGTTGCGATATTATCTTTGTTAGTAGCAATATCTACTGCATTTTTACCAATTGCAGCTTTATTGTCAGCTATTTTTTGCTTATTATCTGCAATGGCATCAGCATTTTTGCCAATCTTATCTGTATTATCAGCAATATTGGCTTTGTTTTCTGCTACTTGATCATCAACATGTTTCAATTGGTCTTCTGTCGCTGCACGACCAGATACAGGTTGTGTCTGACCCGGAACCCAAGCAGTATTAGTCAAACCTGTTACTTGAGGTGTTTCAACCCCAGTTGTCGCTTTCACTTTTGGCGCTGTAATGGTTTGAGTAGCCGTTACCGTATCAAAAGTAGCATCTTTCTTAGTTGCGATTGTAAAGTCTTTACCATTTTGAGTAATGGAAATGTTATCGCCATCGATGAACTTAACAGTGTTACCACCTTCAACCTTTTCAGCCGTTTCATTATTAGCGACTACATTCCAAGCTGCTAAATCCTTAACTTGTTGCTTACCATCAGGGGTCAAATTGCTCAAGTCTTGGTCCGCTGCATTCTCGATTTTACCTTTAGTTACATCATCGAGTTTAACAGTCACATCGTCGCCATTTGCAACCGTAGTAAGACCATTTTCACCTTTCACATTGAATTTTACATCACCTGTACTCAAGGATTTTTCATTAGTAGAACCAGAGTTACCACCTAAAGAAATCTTACGACCGATGGCTGTTGTGTTTTTGTCGATGTTATCCTTATTAGTTGCAATATCACTAGCATTTTTAGTGATAGCAGCTTTGTTATCAGCAATATTTTGTTTATTCGCAGCAATATTGTCCTTATTAGTAACAATATCACCTGCATTCTTATCAATTGCAGCTTTATTATCAGCTATTTTTTGCTTATTATCTGCAATATTATCTTTATTAGTAGCAATGTCGCCAGTATTTTTATTAATTGTAGCTTTATTATCAGCTATTTTTTGCTTGTTATCCGCAATGGTATCAGTATTTTTGCCAATCTTAGCTGTATTATCAGCGATATTGGCTTTGTTTTCTGCTACTTGATCATCAACGTGTTTCAATTGGTCTTCTGTAGCTGCACGACCAGATACAGGTTGTGTTTGTCCCGGAGTCCATGCAGTGTTGGTCAAACCTGTTACTTGAGGAGTTTCAACCCCAGTTGTCGCTTTAACCTTTGGCGCTGTAATCGTTTGAGTAGCTGTTACCGTATCAAAGGTTACATCTTTCTTAGTAGAAATGGTGAAGTCCTTACCATTTTGAGTAATAGAAATGTTATCACCATCGATAAACTTAACTGTATTGCCACCTTCAACTTTTTCGGCAGTATTACCATTAGCTACTACGTTCCATGCGGATAAATCCTTAACTTGTTGCTTACCATCAGGAGTCAAATTGCTCAAGTCTCGATCAGCTGCATTGTCGACCTTACCTTTAGTTGCATCATCAAGTTTAACGGTTACATCGTCACCATTAGCAACCGTAGTAAGACCATTTTCACCCTTAACATTGAACTTCACATCACCTGTGCTCAAAGATTTTTCATCGGTAGAACCAGAGTTACCACCTAAAGAAATCTTACGAGCGATAGCCGCAGTATTTTGAGCAATATTAGCTTTATTAGAAGCAATATCCCCTTTGTTTGTAGCAATGTCACTTGTATTTCTATCAATTGCAGTTTTATTGTCGGCTATTTTTTGTTTATTATCTGCAATAGCATCAGCATTTTTACCAATTTTATCTGTATTGGCTCCGATATCAGCTTTATTCGCAGCAATATTGTCTTTGTTAGTAGCAATATCTACTGCATTTTTATCAATTGCCGTTTTATTATCAGCTATTTTTTGCTTGTTATCAGCAATAGCATCAGCGTTTTTGCCAATTTTATCCTTATTGTCAGCAATATTGGCTTTATTCTCTGCTACTTGATCATCAACATGTTTCAATTGATCTTCTGTGGCAGCACGACCAGATACAGGTTGTGTTTGACCTGGAACCCATGTAGTGTTAGTCAAACCTGTTACTTGAGGAGTTTCAACCCCAGTTGTCGCTTTAACCTTTGGCGCTGTAATGGTTTGGTTAGCAGTTACTGTATCAAAAGTTACATCATTCTTAGTAGAAACGGTGAAGTCTTTTCCATTTTGAGTGATGGAAATGTTATCACCATCGATAAACTTAACAGTGTTGCCACCTTCAATCTTTTCAGCAGTATTATTATTAGCTACAACATTCCAAGCTGCCAAATCCTTAACCTGTTGCTTACCGTCAGATGTCAAATTACTCAAATCTCGATCAGCTGCATTATCAATTTTACCTTTAGTCGTATCATCAAGTTTAACAGTCACATCGTCGCCATTAGCAACAGTAGTAAGACCGTTCTCGCCTTTAACATTGAATTTCACATCACCTGTACTCAAGGATTTTTCATCGGTAGAACCAGAGTTACCACCTAAGGAAATTTTACGTCCGATAGCTGTCGTGTTTTTATCGATATTAGCTTTATTGGTTGCGATATCAGCTTTGTTTGTAGCAATATTGTCCTTATTAGTAGCAATATCTGTTTTGTTTGTCACAATATCGCCTGCATTCTTATCAATTGCAGTTTTATTGTCAGCAATTTTTTGTTTATTCGTCGCAATATTGTCTTTATTGGTTGCAATATCAGACTTATTTGTTACAATATCGCCTGCATTTTTAGTGATTGCAGTTTTATTTGTATCAATAGCAGTTTTATTAGCTTCTGCTTTATTGTCAACTTTTTTCAATTGAGATACATTGACAGCATCTTTATCAGCAACACCATCTGCTACATTCGTAACTTTCAAATTCCCAGCATTGATACCTTTGTCACCATCAATTTTAACGGTTTCATTACCACCAGCATTATTGAAAGAAGCACTGTTTAATTTAGAAAGATCTTTTTTCAAAGCTACAGAGATTTTCTTATCATTTCTAGCAACCGCAACATTATCGTCACCAGAAAAATCTACTGTATTACCTTTTTCAACCGCTAATGGTGTAGCTTCACCATTAGCAGAAAGATTCCAACCGTATTTATTTTGATCAATCGCTTGATTAATCACATTAGCTACGTTAGCAGAATCCGCCATACCAGCCGAGGCTGTAGCGTTACCATTTGCTACAGTAATGTCTTGCTTTTTACCAGAAACTGTAATTTTCTTACCATTAGCTGTAGTTGTAATGTATGTATTATCACCATTTACAGCCAATTTACTATTAGCAAGGTTCACATCACCTGTACCAGTATCACCTGTAAAAGCTAGATTAACACTCTTTAATTGCGCCACGTTTACTGCATCTGTATCAGCAGTACCAGCAGCAACATAGTTAATTTGACGTGTTTGGTTTGTCGTACCAATAGCAACACCACCTAATTTAGACGTTAGGGCAGCACCACTTAAACCAGCATATATATCTGTACGACTAGTATTAACATTATAGCCCGCTACGCCTGAAGCAATATCAGCTGTAGATTTTGAACCAACAGCTACACCATCTACGACTTTACCTCTAGCACCATCACCAACAGCTACAGAACGACTCGCAGATACGTCTGTTGCGGCATTTGGGCCAATAGCAATAGAATTAGCCGCCGTAGCACCAGTATTATCTTTATTAGCAATATCAGAAGATTTTATAGATATATATTTATAAGCGATTTGGTCTACAATAGCACTAAGTTGAGAGCCATTAATTGCATCTGTGGAAGTAGCACTTACTTCACCTGGAGCCACATGTTTCAACTGACGTTCATACCCTTTAGAGCCAAAAGATACAACGTCACCTGGCAATGTTTTATCACCACCAGCCCAGGAAGCAACAACGTTATTTGGCAAAGTATAACTAGATTGTTTTGTACCGCCTACATCAGTGTTAGAACCACCACCGATGGCAATAGCATTATCACGATTTGCCCTAGCCCCTGTGCCAATAGCAATAGCATTTGTTACATCATTATTGGCTTGACCAGAAGCACCACTAGAAGTTCCTGATAAACGATCCTTCGCATTTGCACCAGTACCAATTGCAATGCCAACATTTCCAGACTGACCTTTCATACCTAATGTGATACCAGATTCGCCAGCCGTTGCCGCTGTATATAGTGGGTTTCTCATATCAAATCCTGTTAAGCTTTGAACAGCACTACGCAAATCCCCAGTTTTATTCTCACCATTATTCGTAGTGTAAATAACTTTTACACTATCGGCTTTAACTACATCATCGCCACCAATAACAATAGAAGAGTTACCTTGAGCTATTGTATTTCCCCCAATGGCAATTGCTTGCTCCCCAATTACTCTTGCACCTTCATTAGCAGTATTACCACCACCAATAGCGATTCCTTGTGGACTGTTAACACTGGTACTAGAATTAGAACCTATTGCAATAGAATATACACCAGCAGCTGCTGCATTTTGACCGAAACCTACAGCTTTGTCACCAGTAACAGAAGCACCATCCCCCAAGCCTACTGCTGTTGCATGCAGATTTGTAGGCAAAGTATTTGCCGCCATAGAGATGCTAGCATTAGTCATTGCTAATACAGCCAAGATTGCTGCTACAACAATTTTCTTTTTACCACTATTATTCTTAGCGAACTCAGATACTACTACGTAACAGTTTTTTGATTTGCTCCAAACCACTTTAAAAATCTTATTCATACTTTCTCCTATAAACTATATTAATATTAATGCTCCCTCGATGTTTTATCATATGGTAAGTCATACGAGAATTTTAAAATTTTCAATATTATAAGTATACCAAAACCTTTAATATACTATCAAGCTTTTTTCATTTATTTTTCACAATTATAGGCATTGCAAAAACAGCGTAGCAATGGGCTTTATAGTGATTCATGTCACAAATTTATATTAAATACGGGCTTATTTTATACCATAACGAAGAGATAAAATGAATATAAATTCATAATCATTATTTTAAACTTGTTTTATAAGATTATATTTTCCCACCACCTCATCAATTCATCTTACATTACATAACAAAAAGCTATCTCATAGAAATAACAATCTACGAGATAGCTTTATTACTAAATTGTATAATTAAATTAGGGAACAAACTAGCATAATTTAAAAACATATAAACTTTGTTGGTGTGCTAATTGTATTCGCTTATGCAAGTGTTTCATATAGGTACGATATATTTCTTGTGATTCTTCTACAGAAATAATATCAAAATGAATTCCATCCCCTACTGGCAACTGGCTTAACCTAGGTAAATCAGCGGTAATGACAGTACCAATCTTTGTATAGCCGCCCGTTGTTTGCCGGTCCGCCATGAGGATTATTGGATTTCCATCTGACGGAACTTGAATAGAACCAAATACAGCACCATCAGAAATAATGTCTGCACTATCGATATGCTCTATAACAGGGCCATCTAAGCGGAAGCCCATGCGATCACATTGTACGGTCAATGTATATATTTTACTACCAAAGGTCTTAATCCCTTTCTCGGTAAAATACTTTGCTTGCTCTCCTAGTACTACACGCAAAGGTTCGTGACACTCACGACCGCCGCGGTTATATAAAGCGGTATTGAATAATTTATGAGTTCCATAGAAGTCGCACACATTCACTTCGTGTCTAGTAAATGCTTTAATGCCAAACTGATCACCCGCTTGTAATGAACGCCCCTCAAAACCACCTATTTTAGCCTTTGTATGAGTGGATACGCTACCGTTAATAGTAGGAACATCGACCCCACCAGAGAAAGCAATATACATACGCACGCCACATTGGCTGAAGCCACCAGAAATGATATCCCCTTCGTGACAAATAAAAGGTATATATCTAGGCACAACTACATTGTTAATGGTTGGGTGCATGTCGGCCCCTGTAAAAGCAACAATACATATACCTTGAACAGTTAGCGTAGGAGGTAACACGGTACATTCTAAAGCACCTAGAGGTTCCTTGTTTCCTACTAGAGCCTGTCCCAAGAGATAGCTTTCACTATCCATAGGACCTGCCACAGGCATACCATATTGTTGAAAGCCAATACGCCCTATATCTTGAATCGTTGTATACATACCCGGAGCATCTACGCGGATTAAAGCGCGTTGAAACTCATTTATATCCACGTAAATCACCACTTTCTATTTCATATATAGATGGAATATATTCCATACCCAAGGATTTAACCCTATGGAATTCGTTTTCATCGATAGACACATAACGAACGTAGTCTCCGGCTTGCAATAGTGCAGCTTGCTCCTTAGACATGTCATACATAGTCACAGGTGTGCGTCCAATAATCTGCCAGCCTCCAGGAGAATCTGATGGATATGTGCCAGTCTGTTCTCCTGCAATACCTACAGACCCGGCAGGAATCAAAGTTCTTGGCGAAGACAACCGCGGAGTTGCAATGCGAGGATTCATTCCACCTAAGTAAGTAAAACCAGGAATAAAACCTAACATATAAACCAAATAATCAGTACCACTATGAATGGATACAACCTCAGCTTCACTTATATGATTATGAGAGGCTACAAAGCCTAGATCTGGACCATACTCGCCACCGTATATGGTCGGGATTTCAACAATCGTAACACGTTCATTTGCGCTGTCTGTTACAGATTCTTGTAATATAGGATTAATAGTTCTACAAATGTCGGAATACGTATATACCATTGCATCATATTGAACAAGCAATGCACAGTATGTAGGAACTAGTTCAATAATTCCATCTAGCTGTAAGAGTTTAATCTGCTCTATAACTTGTCGGATTTGTCGATTAATCTTTGGATCTATTGCTTGACCAAAATCAATAGAGATAGCGCAATCCCCTACAGGTGAAATTGTAGGTTTCATATGTACCTCCTGCTATAACTAGAAAGGACCATCACATTCAAGACGAACGTAATGGTGCTTTCACAGATAATTAATTAACCTAGTAACTTAGCAATGCCCTTTAAAGATGTAACACCAATGTAAGATGTTACGAGCACTACAATCCACCCTGTATAATATAAAAGTTTATTGTGTTTATATGTTCCTACGATTTCAGACTTATGAGTTGCGACAAGCATAACTGCCAACGTAACAGGCAAGATCAAACCATTTACAGAACCGGCTAAAATCAATAGAGATGCTGGTTTACCAATAAAAATCAGGATACATGTGGAAATAAAGATAAATGCCATAATAGTCAATTTTTCATTTCGTTCTACCACCTTAAACAATGTTTTTAAGAAGGATACTGATGTGTAGGCAGCCCCTACTACAGAGGTCAATGCGGCACAGAAGAACACTATACCGAATAATTTATGCCCGATTTCACCAGCTCCTAAAAGAAAAGCAGAACCAGCTGGATCCTTAGCATCTAGTACAAATCCCATAGATACCACACCAAGAACAGCTAAGAATAATAATATACGAACTAGCGCATCAACAGACATGCCCATAATCGCTGCACGACGTACATCCTTTAAATGTTCTTGACCTGTAATACCAGCATCAATAAGGCGGTGCCCACCAGAGAATGTTATATATCCACCTACGGTCCCTCCAATAAGAGTTATCGTAGCAAGCCACGGATAATTCGTAGGTACTATCGCATGAGTCACTGCTGTCCCTACCGGGGGATTCGTTGAAAATGCTACATAAGCAATGAGGACGAGCATAACCGTACCGAGTACTTTAGCCGTATTATCTAGAACACCACCCATCTTCTTAGATGTAAATAGTAAGATGCCCAAAATACCACTAATAGCGGCTGCTGTTGTTGTGTCGATACCAAATATAATATTGAGGCCCATAGAAGCACCACCAATATTACCGATATTAAAGGCTAATCCACCAAGGGAAATTAAAAATGCCACTATATACCCAAGGCCTGGTAATACCTTATTCGCAATATCTTGACCGCGCATTTGGGATACACCAATAATTGTCCACACATTAAGCTGTGCAATAATAGAGAAAATAACGGATACGACGATAGCAAATGCAAAGTCTGCTTTCAACTCATTTGTAAATGCTGCCGTTTGTAACATAAAGCCTGGTCCAATGGAAGACGTGGCCATTAAGAAAGCTGCCCCTAATAGGACAGAGAAACTCGCTTTACCTGTAATTGGTTTCATAGGAACCTCCAAAATAATAATTAATCTATGTCATACTTATTGCTTAAAGCTCATACTTGCTTTTAATACTTATATTCGTATTTTCTGTTAGTATTAATTAAGCATTTATTTTAATGTTCTTAATAGTGTTATCGGTGTTGAAAATTCGCCACCGTTATACCAGCTTTTGATAGCCCTTCCCGAATATACTTTGTGAAAGCTATCGCTTCAGGATTATCTCCATGAACACATATGGAGTCAGCCACAATATCAATGGTCTTCCCCGTATTAGTAACAACCTTACCCTTTGTAACCATCATGAGAACTCGGTCTAAAGCCTCTTGTGGGTCTTTGATGAAAGCACCTACTTCTGTACGAGGAACCAATGTTCCCTCCTCTGTGTAGCCACGATCGGCAAACACCTCCTGTATAACAGGAATACCTCGTCGCTGTGCCTCTTGAGCAATATAGCTACCGCTCAATACCATAGCCGCAATTTTGGGATTTACTGCTTGTAAACCATCTAAAATTGCATCAGCTATTACAGGCGTAACACAAGCTGTATTGTAAAAGGCACCGTGTAACTTCATATGCTGTAAAATAAGGTCATTGCTATCACAAAAAGCTTGTAGTGCGCCCAGTTGGTATATCATATAGGCTTTTGCCTCAGCAGGATTTACTCCCATCGCACGACGACCAAATCCCATCAAATCTGGATAACCAGGATGTGCCCCTACGGCTACGCCCTTTTCTTTACATATGCGGACAGTCGCATCCATAATAAGAGGATCTCCAGCGTGCCAACCACAAGCAATATTAGCACTCGTTACGTGATTTAATACTTCACTATCCATGCCTAATGTATAATTGCCAAAACTTTCGCCTAAATCACTATTTAAATCTACATAATGAGACATATACTATTACCTCTCCATCTTCATCTATTTTATAAATTCTATAGAATATTGAATTTAATGATACGATTATACTAAATAAACCTATACCTTAGCAAGGATTTTTATCATATATACAAAATTATTTTATAAATACAAAAACCACAAGATTAAAATCTTGTGGTTTGTATGTATACTCATTTTTATCTGACCCTACTATATCCCATCATGAGCTCATAAATAGTATTTTGTATATTATCCGATTCTGTTATTTCAGAAACGGCACAAATAAAATCGGGATGCGCTTGCCAAACGGTATCAGCATTTGTGGTTTTAATGCCCCCAATAGCAACAATGGGAGCCTTACTAAACTGCTTTGCCCAATATATATAAGAAATGCCTACAGGATTAGCATTGGGTTTTGTTTGTGTAGAAAAAATAGGCCCTACCCCAATATAATCAATAACACCTGTATATCTGTTTGCCACTTTTAGGTCAGATATACTATGGGTTGACCAGCCAATCAACATATTAGGCCCTACAATTCGTCTTACCGTATTGGGCGGCAAATCAGCTTGCCCAATATGAACACCATCAGCATGTACAGCCAGCGCAAGATCAACATAATCATCAATAATTAATAGAGCATGATAATTAGAGGTCAATCGTCTCAAAATCATAGCCTCCTGATATCGCAGAATAGGTGTTTTTCCCTTTTCACGATATTGAATAATTCGTATCCCTGCGCTTAGCATATCTTTCACAAGCGGAACCACATCTCGAGTACCGCCCGTAATTCCATAAATAGGGCAAGCATTCATTACCTCTGTTAGTTTGTCTTTTCGATTCACCTATTTCACCTCATTAGACATGGTCTTCTCTAGTAAAAGTGATAACGCTAGATCCGCCTGTTTTGCAGCAGCAATAGCTACACGTGGCGCATAAGGATACGCATTGTCTACACCGGAATGCTCGTCACCAACAATATACAAATTTTTACCTAGCTTTTTAGTTCGTAACGCATCGGAATTACCGATTCCAGCTAATCCGGATACCATGATTTTAGGTATATATACTGAAATTGTAGCCTCTAAAAACATAGATTTAGCTTCTACAGTATCAAAGGCTTCTATCAAAATATCGGCTTTTTTATAGATTTCAGGTATATTCTCGATTGTCAATTTATCCTTATAAACCGTAACGATAACATTTGAATTAATGGCAGTTAACACATCTTGTAAAGCCTCTACCTTATACTGCCCCACATGACTCGAAAAATAGTATTGCCGATTTAAATTACTTAGCTCTACAATGTCATAATCTGCAATAATTAGATTTCGAATACCGCTACGGACAAGATTAACCGCACAATTGGATCCCAATCCGCCAGCACCTAAAACGCCTACTACTGAACTCTGCAATTTACGAAACTCCTCAGAACTATAGAAGTGAGATATAGCCGTTTCAAATTCGTTATTCATATGAGCCATACACATATCTCCTCATAGTGCCTGCCAATCTTTATAAATAGGTTGGTATCCATTATTTTCGAGCATTGCAGCCATTTCACTTACGCTGCGATTATCACTAATTGTAAATTGGCTAGAATCATCTTGTTTTGTATGTCCCCCTACAGAGGTTGTTACGCCAGCAGAAAGTTTTGTAATCCCAAGTCTCACCAGATTATCACGCATATACTTGCTTTCACGAGAGGAAAGCGTAATTCCCACACGGGGGAACAAAAGACGCAAAGCCAAAATATATTGAACCAATGCCGTATCATCTACAGGATATTTTGGAGAATAACCTACTGCACAAGGTCGAATTCTTGGAACGGAAACAGATAATTCTACATCTGGATAATGTTGCATAAGGTAATTGAGATGTAACATCGTCTTGTATGCCTCTCGACGCCATTCATCAAGACCCATTAAAGCACCAATATTGACCACTCTAAATCCAGCCTGACAAGCCAACTCAGGCGTATCAATCCGCTTTGCAAAATCACTCTTAGGCCCAAATGGATGTAATTGCGCATACAACGTCGGATTATATGTCTCTTGGAACATCGTCATTCCATCCGCTCCAACTGTGACTAATCCTTTATATTCCTCTAGCGTAAGCGAATACACCTCGACACTAACGCTACTAAAAATAGGAACCAATTTTTCTACGGCAGCTTGTATATATGACGGTGGACTACAAGATTTAGATTCACCAGTTAACACTAAAACTTGCTCTAATCCTGTTTCAGCGATTGCTTTCGCCTCAAGCTCAATATCTTCTAAACTTAGCTTTTCACGGGCAATTCCACTATGATGACTATATCCACAATAAACACAACCATTGTCGCAATAGTTTGAAATGTACATAGGCGTGAACAGTTGTATGGTATAACCAAATTGCTGTACCGTCCGCTTATGAGCTATCTGCGCCATATCTTCTAAATACAGCAGGGCTTGAGGTGATAATAGAATAAGTGCATCCTCAATAGTTAGTACTGATTTAGAGAGTGTTGAAAGTATTTCATCATCAGTTATAGCCTCTAATGTTTCAGCTATATCTTCGTCGTAAACGCTTGAAAGTACATCTATAAATGACATATCATCACCCTACTTTCGCAAGAAACCAGTTAATGGTGAAGATGCACTACCTACAGACTTCTTAGGTGCACATTTTGCAAGATATGCCTTACGACCAGCCTCTACAGCATGATAAAAAGCCTCTGCCATGCCTACTGGGTCCGAACTCGTAGCAATAGCCGTATTAACAAGAACAGCACTAGCCCCCATTTCCATAGCTATTGTTGCATCAGAAGGACGTCCTATCCCCGCATCAACAATAATAGGCACATCAATAGAGTTGATTAAAATCTCTATCAATCCTTTTGCTTCAAGTCCACGATTACTACCTATAGGCGAAGCGAGGGGCATAACACAACTAGCACCAGCATCTACTAGTCGCTTTGCATCCATCAAATTAGGACTCATATAAGGAAAGACTATAAACCCTTCCTTTGCCAACACCTCGGTGGCTTTAATAGTCTCTAAATTATCGGGCATCAAATACATCTGATCTTGAATGACTTCAATCTTAATCAAATCACCACAGCCTAATGCTTTTGCCATACGTGCAATGCGTATAGCCTCATCTGCATTTCTAGCACCCGATGTATTCGGTAATAAATGCATTGTACCAGGGATATAGTTTAATATATCCTCCTCGCTTTGCGTTGTACCTACTCGCCTAAGAGCAACTGTCACAATATCTGATTGTGATGCTACTAATGCATCATGCATCAAATTATAGGATGCATATTTCCCTGTCCCCACTAACAAGCGACTAGAAAATGTTGTATTACCTACAGCAAATGAATCCAACATATCAACCACCTCCTACAAAGCTAACGATTTCTAATCTATCAGCAGCCGTTAATTTAGTGGTTGTATACGTTTCCTTACTAAGAATCTCACCATTAAGCTCAACTACAAAGTGTTTACCGGTATACCCTAATTCATTAAGAACCAAATGAAGTTGCTCGTTTGAAACCTGCTTTGGCTCTCCATTAACAATCAAATCCATAGTGACCTCCCATATGAAAAAGCTTATAAAATATCAATATATTCTTCTTGTAAAGCTTTATTCATACTGCGTACAGCACAGAACTTGCCACACATCGAACAGGTTTCACTATGATCTTCCTCCGGTGCTCTACTTTCACGAATAGAACGAGCCCGTTCAGGATCAAGGGCACAAGCATATTGTGCCTCCCAATCGAGAACTTGACGTGCTTTAGCCATAGTGTCATCTATATCTCTTGCATTAGGAATACCACGAGCAATATCTGCAGCATGCGCCGCTATTTTGAAAGCCATAATTCCGTCTTTTACATCATCTGCATTTGGTAAGGCTAAATGTTCCGCTGGTGTAACATAGCACAAGAATGACGCACCATGCATACCCGCTACAGCGCCACCAATAGCAGCCGTAATATGGTCATAGCCTGGAGCAATATCTGTTACGAGCGGTCCCAACACATAGAATGGCGCTCCATCACACAAGGATTCTTGAACTTCCATATTCATTTGTATTTGATGTAAAGGTACATGCCCAGGTCCTTCAATCATAGCTTGTACACCATATTGTTTCGCTCGTTTTGCCAATTCACCAAGCCTTACAAGCTCTTCAATTTGGCACACATCAGTTGCATCCGCTAAGCAACCTGGACGACAAGCATCACCTAAAGACAAAGTAACATCATATTCTTTGCAAATCTTTAAGATTTCATCAAAGTATTCGTAGAATGGATTTTCATGACCTGTCATGCTCATCCACGCAAATACCAAACTGCCTCCACGACTAACAATATTGAGCAACCGTTTATGATTCTTGATTTGATCTATTGTTTTTCTCGTAATACCACTGTGGATAGTAATAAAATCTACACCATCTTGAGCGTGTAATCGGATAGTGTCCAAGAAGTCTTGAGCCGTTAATTCACCCAAATCTTTTTGATGATGAATGACACTATCATAAATAGGTACTGTGCCAATCATTACTGGCGATGTCTCGATTAATTTACGTCTGAAAATACGGGTATCACCATGAGTGGAAAGATCCATGATTGCCTCTGCTCCAAGTCGAATAGCTCGATTAACCTTTTCAATTTCACTATCATAATCAGTGACGTCTTTTGATGTACCTAAATTAACATTGACTTTCGTTCTAAGGCGTTTGCCAATCCCCTCCGGCGAAATACTAGTATGTTGCTTGTTACAAGGAATAACAACCTTGCCTGAGGCCACTAGGGAGCGTAATACGTCTTCATCCATACGTTCTTTTTCCGCGACGACTTTCATTTCCTTCGTAACTACACCAGCCACAGCCGATTCCAATTGTGTCATAAACATTTTTACATCCTCCTATATAAAAGACATATATAGTTAGGTATGCAAAAACGGGTATCGAACAAAATGATCGATACCCGTTTTAAGTATTAGCGTGCTTCCTACGCGGGCATGATCCCGATCAGGTATAAAGGTCAGGTGCTCGCAGCCCTTTCTCAGCCTATATAATAGGCTCCCTTGCATACTCACTATATAATTATGCTATTAATATTACTACTTTATTCAGATTTGTCAAATGATTATTCCGACACTTTTACGTCTATTATTTATTTCTCAGCCTTATCTTGGTCTTTGCTATCATCGGAATCTGCTTTTTCAGAGATTACAATATGACCATCCTTAACATCGGCAAGCAAGTGTTTAGCATCGATGTGATCCAAGTAGAAATCTGTTACATTATCGCGGATTTCAGATTCGATAACACGACGTAATGGACGAGCGCCCATAGTTTTGTCATACCCTTGTTCCATCAACAATTCTTTAGCTGCATCTGTTACATCAAGAGTGATGTCTTTTTTAGCTAAAGTTTTATTCACTTGATCAAGCATCAAATCTACAATTTTTTTCAAATCTTCTTTGCTCAATTGATTGAACTCGATAACTGCGTTGAAACGGTTCAAAAACTCTGGACGGAAGAATGGAGCGATGCGTTCCATTACATCTACTTTATTTTCATCATCATTGTCACTACCATAACCAAAACCTGCATTGGATGTAGCGATGATAACAGTATTTTTAAAGTTTACTGTGTTACCTTGACCATCTGTTAAGCGACCATCATCCAATACTTGTAGAAGTAATGTAATAACTTGAGGGTCTGCTTTTTCGATTTCATCGAATAATACGATGGAATAAGGATTACGACGTACGCGTTCAGTCAATGTGTTAGAGTTATCTTCATAACCAACATAACCAGCTGTAGCACCGATTAATTTAGATACGGCTGTGCGATCACTATATTCGGACATATCCAAGCGAATGATTGCATCTTTGTTACCAAACATATCTAGAGCTAATTGTTTAGCTAATTCTGTTTTACCAACGCCAGTAGGACCTACGAATAAGAAGCTACCGATTGGACGGTTGCCTTCGTCAAAGCCTGCACGGTTACGACGGATTGCTTTAGATACAGCTTCTACTGCTTTATCTTGACCAATTACATGAGCTTCTAAACGAGATTTCATGTCTTTCAAGCGTTCGATATCGGATGCCCCCATTTGAGATACAGGAATACCAGTCATTCTTTCAACGGCTTCTGCTACATCGTTAACCTTAGCCACTACCTTTTGATTTTCTGTATGGTTATCAAGCTCTGCTTGTAACTTTTGAATACGCATTTTTTCATTAATCGCAGATTCATAGTCTTCTTTTTGAGCATATTCCTCTTGTTTTGCTTTAGCATCAGCAATATCTGCTTCCAATGTTTTAATATCTGTTACAGGATGTTGAGATGCCAAGTGAGCTGCTGTTACATCGATTAAATCAATAGCTTTATCAGGCAAGCTACGTTGTGGAATATACTGTACGGAATAATCTACAGCTGCTTTCAACACCGCATCTGGCAATTCAATATTATGATGCGCTTCGTACAATGGACGAATGCCTTGTAAGATTTTGAAAGTATCCTCTGCAGATGGCGCGTTTACCTTTACCTCATTAAAACGACGAGCGAGAGCCGCGTTTTTCATGATTGTATTACGGTATTCATCTTGTGTTGTAGCACCAATAACAGTCATTTCACCACGAGACAAAGCAGGTTTTAAGATATCTGCCAAGCCTTTGGAGCCTTGACCATCACCGGTAGAACCAGCACCCAAAATTTGGTGGATTTCGTCGAAGAACAAGATAATATTGCCAGCGGCTTTTACCTCTTTAATAAGGTTTTGAATGTTTTCTTCAAAGGAACCACGGTATTGAGTACCAGCTTCCAATCCGGAAATATCGATGGAAATGATTTCTTTATTTTTAATAGCTGCTGGAACATCACCATTTACAATAGCTTGTGCCAAGCCTTCTACTACTGCAGTTTTACCAACACCAGCATCACCTACAAGTACTGGATTGTTTTTAGTACGACGCGCTAAGATTTCTGCTGTTTCTTGGATTTCTTTATTACGACCAATGACAGGATCGAGTTTACCATCACGAGCTTGTTGAGTTAAGTTTGTCCCCAAACGAGCAAGGATTCCATCTTGTTTAATTTTACCTTGTTGCGCAGCTTGGGCAGCTTGCATTTCTTCATTAGATGGTAAACGACCAGTTTGACGATAAAACGCAAACTCTTCTGGAGTTACTTCGCGACCGTTAATCTTATAACTACGTCGTTCCGTGGAATAACCACCCATATTACCCATCAATTGATTAAACAAATCATTCATGCTAGAAAATTCATTACCAAAGTTGTTAAAGTTGTTGTTCATATATTTTACCCCCTCATACATCATAGAGTTTAACTATTTGACTAATACTATTTTTACTGGGTTTATTTACCCTATGACATTATAATAAATCTTAAAAGTCAAAAAGTCAATATATCAAATTAGAATTTTTGACTTTTATTTTGACTAATTTGACTTATGAGGAAAGAATGTAGATAAATACTGAATTTATAGGGCGCGATTAAAACTGAACTTTTGAGTGATTTATTATAAATGCAAAAAGACCATTCGTCGAATGGTCTTTTATTAACAATATTACTTTGATTTTTTATATTCTGCTCTAAATCCATCACGAAGTACTGCATAACGTAGTAAATTCCTTATAAAGGATTGTACATTAGGATCGCTCCACTCTAATAAACGAGAATTATTTAAACATCCAAGAAATATTTCATCACCATGAACAAGCTCAGGCGCCCGCTCCTTAATATATGCAATAACATCTGCTCTTTTAGCTGCGCCCCCTTTACCTCTTGTTAAAGAACCGTTATGTACTATATCTACTATATTAGTAATCGGATTATATCGACAATACCGATCTAAATTTAATTGAAGGGAATGATGCCGCGATTCTTTATTAGCTATAGATATATTAAGTTGAGTAGAGCCACTTCTATTCCCCCAGTGTGGATCATTTTCAGTATGTATAGTTCCACAAATACTAATACCAAGCACTTCATCTTTATTCATATGGTCTTTTGCAATAAATAAGCGAGACCAAACCTGATAATTGCCACCGCCACTATTACCAAAGTGTGGCATACTTACATAGCAATCCTCTGTTACACCTATATTTTTTAATACATCATTCTTTTTAATTTCCTTATGCAAAATTAAATTAATTAGGTTTAAAGCAACCCCTCTGATATATTTAGGCGTATATTCACTAATGTCCCCATGCTCTGCAAATGCCTCTTGAAACTCATCAGACATAAGTTCTTCATATTTATATGCCTCAAAGGGTTCTGGCTCGACAAAAGAAATTTCTTTTATTAAAAGCGCCTCTAATAAAGGAATATCCTTAACTTCATGATAGGCCCCATCATTATAATAATATATAATTGCCTCCACACCATTAACCAGCATAATATAATCAGCACTAAGTATTTCTCTATATCCTGATGCCTGATTAAATACTTCATCACCTAGCACGTTAATATGAGGCGCCTTACATTCTATAATCATCAATACATCTGTACACTCATCATCACGGTAGACAACAATATCTGCTCTTCCACGTAATCCCTTTTTAGTATGTGCCATTGATTCTTCTACAAAAATCCGATTAATAGGTATTCCTAATTCTTGTTGCAAGAATACAATTGTTTTTTGGCGAACACACTCCTCCGGTGTCGCAGCTAACAAAAAACAACGTATTGGATCATATATACAGTCTCCATCCCGTTGAAATTTTTCAAGTTCTATCTTATCAAAAATCTCTTCTATATACTTCATAATAGATTATCTCCTCAAATCATTTACTTGTTCTCAACAACTATAAATTTATAGATATTACTTCCTTTTATATTTTGCACGCACTTCATCACGAAGTATTCCATATCGAAGTAAATTATTTATAAAGTTTTGAACATCAAAATACTCCCATTCCAACAACCTAGAATTATCTATACTACCAAGATATACTTTATTCTCTCTAATTAAATCTGGTGCTTTATCCTTTACATAATCTATAACAACTTGGTGTTTCATAGATCCACCTCTACCAAACGATAGGGCTCCATTATGTGTAACAGTTATCATATTGGTAACTGGATTATACTCACAAAATTTATCCAGATCTAATTGTAAAGTGTGATGTTTATTTTTCTTGTTTGTTATTGATACATTTAACTGTGTATTATAATAACCAATCATACTAAGACCCCAAATTAAGTCTTTATTCTTATTATCTTTAGCGATAAACAAACGAGTCAACTCTTGATAGTTATAACCAGCACTATTTCCAAACCTAGTTCTTTTTACACCAAAATCCTCTGACACACCTATCCCAATTAAATCATCATGATTAATAGCAGTTTTTAGTAAAATTAAATTTAAGAAATTAAGTGCAAATAATTTTATATCATGGTATGTAGAATCACCTAAATAATTTTCTTTTTGGAATGCACGTTGAAGGTCCTTTGACAAAATATCATGATAACTATATGATTTTATCGGCAATGCTCGAGCATACTCTACTTCATCATTTAAAAGTTCTCTATAAGAAGGAATACCTTCAATTTCTATAGCAAGTCCAGAATTATATTTATACATTATAATCTGATGCCCATTAATCAGCATATAATAATCAGCATTAAGAATTTTAAGATATCCTTCTGCCTGCTCACGTACTATATAACAAGATACATCCACCTCAGGGGCCTTACATTCGATTACTAAAAGTGCATCTTTTTTCTTATCATCCCTATAAACAACTATATCTGCTCTTCCCCGTTTTCCTCTTTTCACATGAGCCATAGACTCTTCAACGCTAATCCTCTCAAGTGGCACTCCTAAGTCGCTCTGTAAAAAAAGAATTGTTTTTTGCCGTACCACCTCTTCTGGTGTGCATTGGACAAATATATTTCGTATAGGATCAGCAAAGGATGTTCCTCCTGGTTTATATTTCTGTAATCTGATATTTTTAAATATCTTTTCTATATTCTCCACAATATAAATCCCCTTATAACAGCTGTTTGAAATTCATTATTCCTTCATTTTTAACATTATATCATACATAAATATTAGTAGTCTTATAAAGGGATACTACAGTTAAAAGGAAAAAGGTTCCGTATTTCAGTTGCGGCTTATCGGCCACCAACTTCCTACGGAACCTTTTTCCTTTACGATATCGGATAACACTACAAGAATGTTATAACGAAATCATCATTTTAATTACTATATTTAGTTATTAACCTTTATTGGCTAGTAAACTATTAACCATAGCTTTCAACGATTCGATCTCAGCTTGTTGTTTATCCAATACTTCCTTCTGTCTACTATTCTCTTCTTTCAAAGAGGTCATTTCATCTTGCATCACATAAATAGAGCTGATTGGACCGCCTTTGTAGCGTTCTGGTACAGCTTGTTTAGCATCGCTGTTACCAAACTTGTGAGTATAGCCGGCATTGATCATATTATGACGTCCACCTACGGAAACACCCACGTTGAACATTGTATCTTCATTAGTATAATGAGCAAGACCTAATGCTGCTGCACTCTTACCACGGTAGTTACCATATCCAGCCATAACTTGAGTTGGTTCTAATGGATCATATTGAATTGGTTTCAACGCAGACATAGCCGCCGCATGAGCGCCTACTCGTTGTGTTTCGGATTCAACATTAGCAATTGCATTAGCAAGCTGAGCATTAGATTTTTTCAATTGACCAAGGTTAACCGCATCTGTATCTGCTGTACCAGCTGCGACACCCTTGATTTGATTGTTGCCATTATTCAAGCCTTCAGTAGTTAAAGACACTGTACCAGCATTTGGATTTTGCGGATTAGCAGGTGTGATAGTCACGCCAGAACCATTTACAACAGAAGTATTTCCTGCTGCATCTTTGCTCTTAATAGTGTCACCTTTCATAACAATAGATGCACCATTATCGTCCTTCACTTCCACACTAGATAAACCATTCAAATCTTTAGCTAATTGTACTTGCAACTTACCGTCTTTTGCATTAACACCGATATTGTTATCGGACAATTTCGCTGCATCAGCACCACCAACGATTTCAAGTTTTTCATTCAAGGTCTTATCGATAACTGTATTCCCATTATCACCAGTGAAATGCAAGCCATCGTTCATTGTGGCTACAGTTTCTTTTACAGGATTGCCTGCTGCGTCTTTCGTTTCATAAACGATACGATCTTTACCAGCACCAGTACCTGTCAATCCGTCAGCACCTTTAGCCGCTGTAATAGATGCATTTGCACCATCTTTACCGCGTACGCCCATAGTGCCGTCAGCACCGTTCAATACAACGCCCGGCTTATCATTTGCTACATCCCCTACGGACACACTTTCAAGGCCTGTCATATTTTTATTCAAGGAATACGTGAAAGTAGTACCTGTTTGATCAATAGTGAGGTTATCACCAGCACGGAATTCTACTTCCGTTTTATCGCCAACCTTAGTCGCTACATTATTGCCTGTTGCTTGACCTGTGCCTGTAGCACTGCTCTTAGCCATCCAGCCGAAGTCTGCCACCTTATCTTCTACGGCCATCACACGAGTATCTACCGCTTGGATTTGGTCTTCTGTCGCTGCTTGACCGCTCACAGGAGCCTGTCCACGAGTCCAGGTCTTATTGGATAAACCGTTTACAGTCCCTTTGTTATCCTTGTTAACCGTTACATCGCCCGCTTTAAGATCTTTACCTTCTACAGTACCTTCGGATGTAATATTACCTTTAGTCTTGATGCTGCCATCAGCTCCGTCAAGAACGATATTACCATTACCCAAGTCAACTTTATCAGCCAATTTGATATCGTAATTCGTATGACCATCGGCAGGATCTACAGTTTTTTCTAGCACCAAATTCGGAGTTTCTGTATCTTTCTTATTAACAGATACTGTCGTTTTAGATGCTGCAGCTGCTTTCTTCACATCACCAATGTTCGCCGCATTAGTATCAACATCACCGCCGCTCGCTACATTGGAGATGACTTTGCCACCATTGTTTAAGCCTTTATCGGTAAGAGATATTTCATTTGCACCTGGATTAATAGTCATGCCTTTAGGGCCGTATTGAGTTGTATTCGTACCATCTGTCACAGTCGTGCCTGCACCACTGATTGTAGATACTGCATTGCCGTTTTTGAATTGAGCACTAGTCAAGTCATTCAATTCTTTAGACAATTGCACGTGCAACTTACCGTTTTTCGCATTAACACCGATGTTGTTATCTGATAATTTCGTTGCATCAGCACCACCAACGATTTCGAGTTTTTCATTCAATGTCTTATCGATAACTGTATTTCCGTTATCACCAGCGAAATGCAAGCCGTCGTTCATTGTTGCTACGGTTTCTTTAACAGGATTGCCGTTAGCGTCTTTCGTTTCATAAACGATACGATCTTTACCAGCACCAGTACCTGTCAATCCGTCAGCACCTTTAGCCGCTGTAATAGATGCATTTGCACCATCTTTACCGCGTACGCCCATAGTGCCGTCAGCACCGTTCAATACAACGCCCGGCTTATCATTTGCTACATCGCCTACGGATACACTTTCAAGGCCTGTCATATTTTTATTCAAGGAATACGTGAAAGTAGTGCCTGTTTGATCAATAGTGAGGTTGTCACCGGCACGGAATTCTACTTCCGTTTTATCACCAACCTTAGTCGCTGCGTTATTGCCTGTTGCTTGACCTGTGCCTGTAGCACTGCTCTTCGCCATCCAGCCGAAGTCCGCTACTTTATCTTCTACGGCCATCACACGAGTATCTACCGCTTGAATTTGGTCTTCTGTCGCTGCTTGACCGCTCACAGGAGCCTGTCCACGAATCCAGGTCTTATTGGATAAACCGTTCACAGTACCTTTATTGTCCTTGTTAACCGTTACATCGCCCGCTTTAAGATCTTTGCCTTCTACAGTACCTTCCGATGTAATATTGCCTTTAGCCTTGATGCTACCATCAGTTCCTTCAAGAACAATATTACCATTACCTAAGTTAACTTTATTTGCCAACTTGATATCGTAATTCGTATGACCATCAGCAGGATCTACAGTTTCTTCTAGTACCAAATTCGGAGTTTCTGTATTTTTCTTATTAACAGATACTGTTGTTTTAGATGCCGCTGCCGCTTTCTTCACATCACCGATATTCGCCGCATTAGTATCAACATCACCACCGCTCGCTACATTGGAGATGACTTTACCACCATTGTTTAAGCCTTTATCGGTAAGAGATATTTCATTCGCACCTGGATTAATGGTCATACCTTTAGGACCGTATTGAGTTGTATTCGTACCGTCTGTCACAGTCGTGCCTGCACCACTGATTGTGGACACTGCATTACCATTTTTGAATTGAGCGCTAGTCAAGTCATTCAATTCTTTAGACAATTGTACGTGCAACTTACCGTCCTTTGCATTAACACCAATATTGTTATCGGACAGTTTCGCTGCATCAGCACCGCCAACAACTTCTAGCTTCTGATTCAATGTCTTATTAATAACTTTAGGATTATTATCGCCACCAAATTGCAAACCGTCTTTTAATGTTGCTACCTGTTCTTCAGTACCAGCTGCATTAGTATAAACAATGCGATCCGCTTGGTCTGTTTCACCTACATGAGCATCACCTTTTCCAGTCTTAATAGTTGCCTTTGCACCATCCGGATTTGTAAGACCTAAACTAGTCATATCAGAGATCTCTTTATTTAAGGAGAATGTAATATCTCTACCAGTTTGATTTACATTTAGGTTATTACCTGCTTTAAAAGTCACTGTATCAGAACCTGTTACAGTACTTGTGGAGTCACCAGAATGAGTTCCGCCATCAGCAGCAGTAGCGACATTCCATGTTGCCAAAGTCTTAACCTTTTGTTCGCCTTCCGGTGTAAGATTATCTAACTTATTTGTTGCAGCATTATTGATTTTAGCCTTTGTATCATCATTGATATCAACAGTTACAACCCCATCTGCAGCAGTTGTAGCAGTCGTCATAGTACCGTTTTTAAAGTTCAAACCTTTCTTTAATGTAACGGTCTTATCTGCACCATCATTATCCTTATAAGTTAGGATAGTAGATTCTGCTACCTTAGTTGGATCGATACCAATTTTGTAAGTTGCTGTATCTTTGTCCGCACTAAGCTCCGGTGTCACAGTAATCGGACCATTAGGATCCGCTGCTGCCATTGTAACTGCTTTAACAGCCTCTTGTTTAACTGCTTTTTCTGTCACGGTTACTGTTACATCATCACCAGCTGCAGAAGTCGTTACAAGGCCTGCACCTTTTACATTAAACTTAACATCACCTGTACTTAAGGATTTTTCTGTTGTATTACCTGTATCGCCACCTAAGGAAATCTTACGAGCCAAGGCTGCCGTATTAGTTGCAATGTTCTGCGTATTGATTGCAATATTACCTTTATTTGTGGCAATTTCTGTAGCATTTTTCGTGATATTGTCCGCATTCTTTGCAATATTATCCTTGTTCTTATCGATATTAGCCTTATTCGTAGCAATATCATCTTTATTTGTTGCTACTTGTGTATCAACGGCTTTCAATTGATCTTCTGTTGCCGCACGGCCACTAACAGGAGTTGTAGTACCAGGTGTCCAGGACGTATTAGTAAGACCTTCTACCGCAGGTGCTGTCACTTTCGAACCAGCTGTTACACTGTTAAACGTCACGTCATCTTTTGTTGCAACGGTGAAAGTTTTGCCATTTTGCGTAATAGCGATATTGGAGCCATCATTAAATGTAACGGTATCGCCACCTGTTACTGTTTCAGCATTACTGTTATTAGCCTTCACCTTCCATGCGGACAAGCTCTTAACCTTTTGTTCACCATCTGGAGTAAGGTTGTCTAACTTATTCGTTGCAGCGTTATTGATTTTAGTCTTTGTATCATCATTGATATCAACCGTTACTACTCCATCTGCAGCAGTTGTAGCAGTCGTCATAGTACCGTTTTTAAAGTTCAAACCTTTCTTTAATGTAACGGTCTTATCTGCACCATCATTATCCTTATAAGTCAAGTTAGTAGTCTCTGCTACTTTAGTTGGATCGATACCAATTTTGTAAGTTGCTGTATCTTTGTCCGCACTAAGCTCCGGTGTCACAGTAATCGGACCATTAGGATCCGCTGCTGCCATTGTAACTGCTTTAACAGCCTCTTGTTTAACTGCTTTTTCTGTCACAGTTACGGTTACATCATCACCAGCTGCAGAAGTCGTTACAAGACCCGCACCTTTTACATTAAACTTCACATCACCTGTACTTAAGGATTTCTCTGTTGTACTACCAGTATTACCTCCTAAAGAGATCTTACGAGCCAAGGCTGCCGTATTGGTTGCAATGTTCTGCGTATTGGTTGTAATATTGCCTTTATTTGTAGCAATTTCTGTAGCATTTTTCGTGATGTTGTCCGCATTCTTTGCGATATTATCTTTATTCTTATCGATATTAGCCTTATTCGTAGCAATATCATCTTTATTTGTTACTACTTGTGTATCAACGGCTTTCAATTGATCTTCTGTTGCCGCACGACCACTAACAGGAGTAGTAGTACCAGGTGTCCAGGACGTATTAGTAAGCCCTTCTACCGCAGGTGTTGTCACCTTTGTCGTAGCTGTTACAGTATTAAAGTTTACATCATTTTTAGTCGCTACAGTAAATGTCTTGCCATTTTGAGTAATAGCGATATTAGAGCCATCATTAAATGTAACGGTATCTCCACCTGTTACTGTTTCAGCATTACTGTTATTAGCCTTTACATTCCATGCGGACAAGCTCTTAACCTTTTGTTCACCATCTGATGTAAGATTATCTAGCTTATTTGTTGCGGCATTATTAATTTTAGCCTTTGTATCATCATTGATATCAACCGTTACTACTCCATCTGCAGCAGTTGTAGCAGTCGTCATAGTACCGTTTTTAAAGTTCAAACCTTTCTTTAATGTAACGGTCTTATCTGCACCATCATTATCCTTATAAGTCAACTTAGTAGTCTCAGCTACTTTAGTTGGATCAATACCAACTTTGTAAGTTGCTGTATCTTTGTCCGCACTAAGCTCAGGTGTCACAGTAATCGGACCATTAGGATCTGCTGCTGCCATTGTAACCGCTTTAACAGCTTCTTGTTTAACTGCTTTTTCAGACACAGTTACGGTTACATCTTTACCAGATGCAGTAGTTTTAGCAAGACCAGCACCTTTAATATTTAAAGTACTATTAGCAAGATTAACATCACCTGTTCCACTGTCTCCAGCTACTTTTAAGTTCACACTCTTTAACTGTGCCACATTTACAGCATCTGTATCAGCTGTACCAGCAGCCACACCTGTGATTTGACGTGTATTCGTCTCATTACCTACAGCAAAGGCACCTAAAGTAGATGTCAATGCTTTACCGGATAAAGCACCATATTTATCGGTTCTAGAGTCGTTTACATTATAGCCTGCTACACCGCTAGCTGTGCTCGCTTTAGACTGTGAACCTACAGCTACACCATTCGCTACAGTAACAGTTGCACCAGTACCTAAAGCAGTCCCTTTAGTAGCAGCAGTTGTTGTAGAAGCATCCGGACCTATAGCCATAGAATCAGTCGCTTCTGCACCTTTATTAGATTTATTCCCAGCCAAATCAGATTTAATAGAAATATATTTAGATAAAGTCTTCTCAGCTATTGCATATAACTGAGAGCCATTCACTGCATCTGTAGAAGTTGCACTGACAATACCAGGAGCTACATTTTTAAGCTGACGTTCATAACCAGGAGCACCAAAGGATACAACGTCACCAGGCAACACATTTTCACCACCGGCCCAGTTAACCGTATCTCCATTACTCATAGTATAGCTTGTTTGTGCTACACCCGCTGCATCAGTATTAGCACCACCACCGATTGCAATGGAGTTATCCCGATTAGCTTTTGCACCGGCACCAATAGCGATAGCGTTAACTACATTACCAGCCTTACCATCTAGGCGAGTAGCGGAATCCGCCCCCATGCCGAGAGAAAGGCCCAAGTCACCAGCTTTAGTTTTCATCCCAATGGCAGTCCCTGCATGACTAGCTGTAGCGGTGATATATTGAGGCAATTGGATATTCGCCAAATCAATAGATGCCTGTCTCAATGTACCAGTTTTCGCTTGTCCAGTGTTAATATCTGTATAAGTTACAGTTCTAGCGAATGCAACCTCTACGTCATCACCACCTACTACAATAGAAGAATCCCCACTAGCTACAGTATTACCACCGATAGCAATAGATTGAGAACCAGTCGCTTTAGCACCACTATCATCAGACGCACCCCCAATAGCAATTGCCTGATCTTCTGTTGCTCGAGAATGTCCACCGATAGAAACACTATTATTACCACTAGCAATAATCCCAGAGCCAATACCAATTGCCCTATACCCATCAACTGAAGAAGTTCTAAATTGACTGCTTGTCCCTATAACTATACTAGACATATTACTTGTAGTTGCATACTGACCGATTTTAATAGAGCCTTTGTCTGTTAGCTCCGACGGTAAAGTCGCCCCCATAACATGAGCTGCACCACCAGTTACCGCCAACACAGCAAAAACACTAGTCAATACAGCTTTTTTAGCACTATAGTTATTAGCTATCTCAGACACAACTACATAACACTCTTTGCTTTTGCTCCAAATCACCTTGAAAATCTTATTCATGAAACACTCCTATTACAAGAACTATAACCTAAATATCTATTTATAAAACCTCATACTTACATATGAAAGCTTATAATTAACCATAATATTTATAATTATATAAAATCATCAATATAACAATCAAGATAAATTCATTTTTCATTCATGCTTTATCATCATACAAAAATCCAGTTTTTATAGTATTATTTTAATTCTTTTTTAGACTTATACCATCTTATAAGTACATTTTTTTACTCATTCATATATTAGTTTATGAAATTTTATTCATTTTTAATACAGGTTTATCTTTTTACAGTTTTTTTATGTGTAACTATGCTAAAAACGCAAACAAAAACGGATAGCTCATTATGAACTATCCGCTTATTTCTTTGGTGATCCAGGAGGGATTCGAACCCCCGACCCACGGCTTAGAAGAAAGAAAAAATAATTTCTATACAACATTTTAAGTAAATATAATATATATACATTATATTTACTACACAATCAGTATATTTAATCTTTATATTCTATCTATTATATATTTTATTGCAACTAAAAATGCATTTTTCTCTTTCCACTACATAAAATAACTATTCAAACTATTATAGATACTGATTTAATATTACTAATTTTCCTGTAGCCCTTTTATCATTGGCACAATATCATTATTTTTTAATTGCGCTTTAAAAACAACATTAACACCTGATTCTTTTAAAGCATCAAAAAACTTTTTAGCAGATTCAATTTTAAGCCCCTCTGTGCCCCTTAAAGTAGTGGTGCGATCAATATCTTTGGTTTCTACTATAAGATTTACTTCATAACCAGAATCTTTTTTTATTACATACATAAAGTCAGGACTTGTAGTACCACCAAAATAAAGCGGAACTTGAATACTTTTTCTCGGTATCTTCCCAAATACAACCACTTCATCGATATCACTTTTTTGAATATTTTCTTTCTCTTTAGGACTATCAAATACAACTTGATCATACAAAAAATTATCAGGTACCTTCATTTGATTATCACGGATAATCCCAACAACGCCTTGTGCTATTTCATTCTTAACCTCACCATTATAATTTGTTAAAGCTGTCTCTCGTTTTTCTATTCCTAAAGGTTTATAAGAAAATCTTTTCAAGAAGGCTTTTTCAAACCATTCTTGAAATAGTTCGATAAACTTTGATAATGTTCTCTTGTTAAAGAATGTATCATCTAAAGGATTAGTCTTATTATATAAGCACAAAGCTTTATGCATGGATATAATAGGTACGCCTGTATTCTGATGAACTTGCTTTAAAAATTCTCCATATTTAATGCTCTGGTCAAGAACTTGAGATTTAGTAGGTTCATCACGAACATATGCCTGCATTTTATCAAATACAAGACTTTTTCTAACCGTATAAGCATAAACAGATTCTTTAATTCCACTTTTAAGAATAGACAATATAGCTTTATCCAAATATTCATCTGAAATATCATCTAAGACTAAATAATATTTTTTGTTTAAACTTTTCCAAAGATTTTTAATTTCATCAAATTTATTAGAGCGAATTCCAACATGACCTTTATTATCTTTATTTTTATTTCTAACTTTTCCTTGAATTAAACCTATATTAAATTCCGGATACTCCTCTAAGAATTTTTCTGCTTTTTCTTCAAAAATCTCACCATTACAATTAATATAGCATTTAGATAATAATTCAGCCATTAGTACATTGGGAGTTATCCCCTTATCAGCAGCGACTTTAGGTAATAGCTCCATAATTGAAATGGATTTTTGAAAAGAGTCACTATTAATCTCCGTAACTAAAGATTCTGCAAATCCCTTTTCAGAATAATCACAAAGATACGTTAAATAAAACTGTTCCTCAGACAAACGATTGCCATATTCATCTACCGGCAAGCGTAATCCACGACCAACTTCTTGTAGTTTACTAATTTCCGAACCACTAGAACGCAATTTACAGATTTGGAAAACATTAGGATTATCCCAACCTTCTCTAAGTGTCCATTTAGAGAAAATAAATCTCCGCGTATTCCACCGACCATACTCATCTTTAAAACTTAATAATGATTGCTTGTCTTTTAAAATTTGTTCAATTTCTTTTTGTATATCAATATCACTAGTAGAATTGTCCTCTGCAAAATAACCACCATTAGTTTGTGCAATATCAAGCAATGATGTTTTTAAAAAATCACAATATTCTATTTCTATCGGATTAGTAGACTCTACATATCTTTTATACTCTCGCTCTAATGAATCTTCTAATAACGCTTGAAACTTACAACGTAACGGGCCTATACCATCATCCCCACGATAGGATTCAATTGAATCAATAAAGAATAGTGATAAGGTCTTGATTTTCGTTTCTCTAAAAAAATTATTTCTCTCCTGTTCAATATGATTTTGAATCGCTTGTTTTAGCATTAATTCCTGGTATGTATTACTGTATACACCAGCATATATTTGATCCCCTTTAGCTAGAATTTGACCATTTGATAATGTAATTCCATTTTTTATAGTTTCTTCCTCTGTTTTACCAATTGATTGAATTATTACACCATGAAAGTCATCACTAACAGTTGACAAAGAATCATTTAAAGCTAATGTATAACTTTTACCACTTTTTTCATTTCGAATCACACAAGACTTAGGATTAGTATGTTTAATATCTAAAACCTTAACTCTAGTTTCATTTAAAGATTCCTGCTCAATTAATTGAGTTTCAACACCTTTAACAAGATTACTATTGAATGCTTCACAAGCACCAAGATTAAAAAGCAAATTATTATAATCTCTTTCTTGTTGTCCCCTTTTTTTGGGAAAAGTTGCACCAAAGCGGATTATACATAACGGGTCAATTCGCTCTATCAGCCTCTTATAAGCTGTATTTTCACGCTTGAATTTATGGGGTTCATCTATAATCACAATAGGTCTAGTAGCTTTTAATGTATCATAAGGTTTTGAATAATGACCTAATAAAGTTTGATCATAATCTGTATCCATTGTTGTTTTAGATATAAGCATTCCACTAGTCATTAATAACGCACTGATTTTATTTTTCTCAAGAACAGTAGATCTAGCAAAATTTGCCACTGCTTGAGGAAACATTTTACGGCCTTTATTTGACTTCTGTACATTTAATACTGATAACTCTATCCTTCTACCTGGATATAAATCTGAAAAATGCTGCATAGCATAATTAGACTGAATAAAATTGAGTGTTCCTTCTTTAATAGGAGTCGTTGGAACTAAAATAATAAACTTGAAAAAACCATATAGCTTATTAAGTTCATACATAAGTCTTGTATAACAATAAGTCTTACCTGTTCCTGTCTCCATTTTAATATCCACACCAAATTCATTTGCAATACTAGTTCTAGACTCAACCGGTATAACAGACTCATATAAGCCTGATTGAATTTTATCTATATTATTTTTAAGTGTTATATCCTCTTTACTAAAAATAGGATTTGCAGAAGGCTCATCCGTCTCTACCATATTCACTGAATCAAAAACACTAGCAATACTTTTAACACACTTTGTTTGATGAGGTAAAACAGCTAATTTAATTTCCATTTTAATACCTCTCTATCAATTCAACATGCTTATTATTTTGTAAATTAGAAATATTTCTTCTTAATTCGTGAAGAACACTAAATTCAATTGAATAACTATATAAGACTAATCTATTTATATTTAATGTTCTATTTTCTAGTTGCTTAATTAACTCGAACACATCTTCTGATGCTAATCCGTTCTCTATAATATATAGACTATCTTCAATCTTATCAGCAACATAGTTTTTTAATTGATATGGTGCTATCGAACTAGTAAAACCATAACCATCCATAATTTTATACGTCATCAATATAGCATTTTTTCCTTGTGAACAGTCCGTATCAAATAATTTCACCATATCCTCAAGAATTAAACTATCTGCATCAAACATATCAAGCTTATCTAGAATGTTATTACTTAATGGTTTAATTTCATAAATCTTAAATCCTTTATCAATATCTACCCCATATTCTTGATTTATTTTTTTAGCCGCACGAGATATTCGCTCCCTACCAATTTCATCAATAGTTCTATAACCGGCTCCATAGGCAAGCTCTTTTTCATTTATTGATTCTGGCAACTGGACCAAAATATATTTACGATTTCCTAAATCTGATGCATTTAACTGCATAATAGCTTCTGCTGTTGTAGCCGAACCACTAAAGAAATCTAAAACAATATCATCTTCTGACATACCTATAATTAAGCATTGTTTAATTAATTCTGGAGATTTTGGATGATCAAAATAGCTTTCTTCAAATAACTCATTAAAAGAACGAGTGCCATCTTCAGTTCTATATCCTACACCATTCCATAACGACTTTGCTTTTGTTGTTGCTTTTCTAGATTTTTCATAAATATTATATCCACCATTCTTTTTTTTACGAGCTACTAAATTAGACAGATCAAAGCTGGTAGAATTAATATTTTCTAAACTTTTATTCTTTCCCCAGCGCCAACAACTATCCTCTCCTTTTGAATTTTTGGGATATACCTCAATAAAAAATTCATCATTCGCCTCAAGGCTAATTAAACATGTATTATCCTCCTGTATACTATTAGGATTAATAAAAAATGGATAATATAAATTAGGCCGATTACGTTTAGTAAACTTAGGATTACGATTTCTTAATTCTCTTAGTTCATAACCGCCCTTAGAATCAAATCTTTTAAACTCTACCTTTTTCTCTAATTCATTTAATTCAGTTTCTATAGTTTTAGTGTAAATCAAAAGATGCTCATTTGTTATAGCAATATTCTTATAATCTCGTCCTCCAGGGTTTGCTACAACAGCAACATCAGCCTGGAAGTTTTCTTCACCAAATATTTCATCACAAATTTGCTTTAAATTAGCATACTCATTATCATCAATAGAAATAAATATAACACCATCCTCTCTCAAAAGTAGTCTTGCCAAAACTAAACGAGGGTACATAAATGTTAGCCAAGCAGAATGCGAGGACTTACCATTTAAATCAAGAATGCGTTCGGCCTCCTGTCTATCGATTCCAATACGATCCACTAAATCATCTGCAGTAAAGGTAAAAGAATCATTATAGATAAAATCTTCTCCTGTATTATATGGCGGATCAATATAAATACATTTAATTTTTCCAATATACGAACCAAGCAAATGTCTTAATGCTTCAAGGTTATCGCCGATTATATAAACATTCTCACTATTTTTATTTTTATCTAATCTATTATGTTCAACATGAGGTGCAAGAAAGGTTTCTGTTTTTGCTCCACTTAGATATCTAGCATAAGCCTTTCCTAAAAAATTTAATTCATATCCTTCTTTATTGAAAGTAATATCTTGTTTCTTTAATTGTTGCTTAAATTGCTCTAATAGGAATTCTCCAGAATCATTAAAAAAATACGGAAAATTTATTTTTAAAAGCTCGACGTCTAAACTATTCGGTGTTATAAATTTATTTGCCTCAATATTATCTCTAATCATAATATTCTCCTTTATTACCATTACTACTTGAAACTTCTTTTAATACGCCTTAAACGTCTCATCAACAAATCTCTTCGCTCCTCCTCACTCATGGCAAGCCACCTAGTCATATGAGGCATGGCTCCACTTGTTGACATATAATTTAAACGAACTTTTTCATTAGATATTGGTTTCGATAAAGTAGCTAAATACTGTGGCTCGTTAAGTGGTAAGCTACCTATAGGTGGTTTAATACTAGCCTCATTCCAAATCAATAAGTTTGCAAGATATTGAGAGTCTACTGACATTGGACCAGCGTAATCATTCATAAATGGAAATCCAAGTGCTTTTTCCATCTCAAATAAAAACTCTCTAACATTCAACTCATCTGTTAGGAAAAGGGCTTCATATAAGCGTTGGTTACTATCCGCTTTTAAAAATTTAAAGCACAAAAATTGATTTAAAGCTGTTTCATCTTTAGGTAACTCCATGTTCCATACAGTTAACCCAAAGATATATTCTAAAATTCCTTCAAGTTTCTCTTTCTCTTGATCCTTATTATATATATAAAAACTATAATTAATCTTTCCTATAGGACGGAAATATACAAAATCTTTTTCTAAAAAAGGAATTGCCGTTCTTCCCAAGAGAAAATCTACAGTTACATTAAAATAATCAGCAATGGCAGATATAATTTCAAATGAAGGCATAGAAAGCCCTTTTGCATATTTTGTAATTGCAACAGCCGATACCCCAAGTTCTTTAGCAAGTTGTTTTTTTTGTAAACCAAACTCTCGAATTAATATTTCCAATCTATTAGAAAATTCACTCTTAATAGACATATCTGTAATATGAACATTCATCAAAGAGTCAAAAAATCCCATAAAATACCCTTTCATTTATTTTCTATTGTTTTTTTATTTCATATATAATATAATTAACTCACAAGAAATTTCTTTTTAGTTAATTTATTAACCAAAAAGAAATATATTTACCATTTAAAAGAACTTTAAGTGGTTAAATTTCCTATTATTTAATTATATCTAATTATCTATTTTTACACAACGAGAGGTGAGCAGAATGAAACTCTACACTGTACGCGAAGCTGCTGAGGAATACTTTGCAAAAAATGTAAGTATGAGTCACATTTACAATCTAATTAAAACTAAAAACTTAAATTGCATTCATATAGGTCATAAAATACTAATCCCAGAAAATGCTTTAGATGACTATTGTAAAGCTAATTTTAATATTCAATAAGGATATCCCATTATATGCAAACAAATCCAAATTATTCTCAACAAAAACGTAAATATTTTCCTATCGAACTTCCTAATGGCAAAATTAAATATGTTCGAGATTGAACAAGCTTTAGAAAAAAGCACAAATTAAATACCACTTTAAATCTATGCAGCGAGAGGCGCTAGAGGCTAAAATACAAGTCTTTAGTGTCTTTTTTTTACAAATATAATGAATTAATTTCTAAATTAATGTAAAAAACTAGGTATATAGGAATAGACCTATAGATAAGTTACTTACTAACGGCTTATCTATAGGGACTATTCATTTAAATTAACCTCTAATATTCCTAGATTAAATATAACAATATACCTATTAATAACACAGAAAAAATCTACCACTATTTACAATATATACCTCCGCATGCAGTGCGTATGGTGTATGAAGTAGATTAGGCACTATCTACTCTACTAATCCACCCTAAAATACAAAGGAGACCTTTATGGCAAATACAGACCTAAATGAATCTATAAAAATCTATTGCACATCACAATTAAAACGACAAATTAAAAATATTGCAGCCTTAGAGAATAAAAGTATATCAAGTTATATCACAAGTCTAATTGACCAACATTTTCAACAAAATACTTGTATAGATTCAAACTTTTATAACTCTTTAAATCAAAATCTAGATCGACTTGAAGTTTTAACATTAAGCCTTTTTAAAGGGCTATATGAATTATATAGTGCAGAAGATAAATTTGAAGAAATCTGCTCTACAATTTACAGAAAGGACTAGCACCATGACGAATATTAACAACAATATTGCTTTTAAAGAACTCAAAAGAGGAAAAATTACGTTAGCTATCTGGAAAAAATATCTAAGAAATATATTAATTGGCGTATTACTCCTTCAAACGCTTGCATCAGGAGGACTATTTTATAGCTTTCTTTATCAATCAGAAAATATCATATCCACTCAAAATATATATGTAACAAAAGAAGTAGTATTAAATTATATTAACCCTATAAAGCCAGATACTTATAAAACGCAAATCGGTCAATTTATTGCAAGTCATACATTTGACTTTGAGGTAAATCCTAACAATAAAATCCCATTCAAAAATTATAAAGATGTAATCGACCATTTAACCAATAATCAACTTTATACCTTGAAGGAAAATTACAAAAAATACTGGTTGATAACACTTTTATTAAGTTTAGGGATATCTCTATATTGGAATTATAGTCAATATCTAAAAGATACATCTATATCAAAAAAAGCACTCCATAAGCGTGGTATGCAATTATTATCTCAAAAGCAAATTAGTTTATATACCAAAAACAAACCTCATGTTTTATCCATTGGAAATATAAATATCCCCACTGATACCGAATGTAAACATATTCTTGTCTTTGGTGCTAGTGGCTCTGGTAAATCTGTATTGCTCAGTCAGTTTCTTAATCAAATTAATACATATAGCCAAAAATATAATGATAAGCGCCATTATATTATTACAGATGTAAAACCTGAGTTCGTAGGAAAATTTGCAGAACCCGATGACTACATTTTTTGCCCTTTTGATAAACGTAGTATTAGTTGGTCAATATTTAATGATATTGATGATATTTCAGATTATGATACCTTCGCCTCTATCCTATTTGAACAGGAAGGTGCAAAAGATCCATTCTGGGGATTAGCTGCGGGTGCTATATTTGCAGATGGCTTAAAGTATCTTGATTTACAGGGGCGTAAAACGAACCGTGACATTCTAGAATTTTTTAAACAGTCTACAGAATATCTAACAGAAGCTATTAACTCCCTACCACCAACACTAATAACATCTAAGCAGTACTTAAACGCTCCAGATAATACCTTTACCTCTATACTAGCAACTCTTGCAAGCGGTCTAAAGCCTTTCATGCACTTAAAAGATTCAACCGATAATAATACTCCATTTTCTTTTAAACAATACATTAGAGAAGAGTATCAACGAACAGATGGAACTATACCAAACTTATATTTATTAGTTCCTGCTAATCGCCAACGAATCATGGCTCCATTATTATCACTAGTCATGGATATCATGATTAACGAAGCACTTACTTTACCTGAAAGCCAAAATTGTAGACTTTATTTTATTATTGATGAAATTGGTAGCGTTAACAAGATTCAATTACTCCCTGATTTAATCACAAAAGGTAGAAGTTATGGCATCAGTATTCTTGCTTTAACACAAGATCCTGGTTTATTAAGAGAAAAATATGGACCGCAAGTAATGCAATCATTCTTAAATAACTTTGGCACGCAAATAGTATTACGGATTAACGATGCAACTACTGCAAAAGAGCTGGCGGATAACTTTGGTGTAGAGGAAATTATTGAATACAAAGAATCAATTCAACTACCTCAAAACGGTAGTCCTATCCCCTCAATTAGCCAAGATACAACAACTAAATCACTTATTCTTCCAAGTCAATTACAGTCGCTACCACCATTTAAAGGATACGGAAAGATATTAGGTTTTAATCCTTTTAATTTAGTAATTCCTCAATTGTTCTTCAGTGAAAATCCCAATATAAAACACTTTGACCCTATTGATAGAAAAACAGTAAATTCATTTAAGCCAAATATACAGCCCCATAGAATAAAGTTTAATGAATATAAAGAACATCGTTATGGAGAAGATTTAATTAACAAGTATAAAAGAGGAGAATAATCTACTATGGTCACAACCTCCAATGTGTCCACCATTCAAGCAGGACAATACTATAATAAAGATGATTATTATAGTCGTACAATTACACAAGAGGACTTTTGGTTTGGTAATGGATTGTTATCCTCTATAGGAGATGATATTCCGAATCCATATAAAAGTACTATAACACCTTTATCGCAAGATAATTACGAACAAAAAGTAAATACATTAAAAGACGAATTGACTCCCGATGCAAAAAAATTGGCAATAGATCTAACCTTCTCTCCACCAAAATCTATCTCAATTGCAATGTTAAATCCTGCATTAAAATATGATCTTCTAGATGCACATAATCAAGCGGTTAAAAATGTCTTAACTTTCGTTGAATCTAATTATGTAGTATGGCGCAAGCATACAAATAAAGATAATCGAACAGAAAATATAAAAACTAAAAATGCTTTATTTGCGTGTTTGCAACATAGGGTATCTAGAGAACAAGATCCACAATTACATACCCATTGCTTACTTTTTAGAAAGACAATGATAAATAGCAAAATTATGACGATTGAGGACCGATTTATTCACTCAAACCAATACCTATTCTCTTTAATGTATGACAATGAATTATCTAAAGCTTTACAAGAAAAAAGGATTCCCCTACGGGAATCCTTGAGCAAAGATCAGAAAAATATACATTTTGAAATTGAAGGTATAAATGATACTCTAATCGATTATTTTTCAAAAAGAAAACATCAAATTCAGGATTATCAAGCCAATCAAGGCTTTTCTGATACATGGGATGGCGCACACGCTGCAGGTCTGGCCTCTCGTCGGCCAAAACCACCAGAAGATCTTGCAACTTTAGAGAAGGAATGGCGCAAAACTATTGATAATTTAGGCGGTTTTGTAATAAATAAATCTACACATAATAAGGATACATCAAGGCCCTTAAAACTCAATGATATATTAAAAAAGTCCATTGACAATCTACAAGAAAAGTCCTATGCATTTTCTAAGTCAGACTTAATGATTGAAGTATATAAACAAGGTATAATGCTTGGCGTAACTGTATCAGAATTTGAAAATATATTTGAACACCACTTACAAAGTACTTTAATACAAGTTGGCTTTCGTCAACTAAATAATGAGATATATTTTACAACTCCTAAAAACTTGGCTCGTGCCAAGTATATTGATTCACTCCTTTTAGGCCCCAAAATTGAAAATTATAGCACCTTAGACCAAAATGATGCTAATACAAAAATTGATATTCTTTCCAATAATCTCAAACTATCTCAAGGTTGGGAGCTTTCAAAAGGGCAAAAAGAAGCTATTAATTTAATGTTATCATCTTCTAACAAATATATTGCAGTAGAAGGTATAGCAGGTTCTGGTAAAACAACTATGCTTGAACAAGCTAAATTACTGTACGAATCTCAAGGAGTTAATGTAATAGGTATGGCATTTACAGGAAAAGCAACAGAGGCCCTGGAGTCAGAAGCTGCAATTTCGTCTCAAACTATTCATAAATATCTAAATCACCTTTCACCCACTACGCCTCATAACTTCTGGGATTTTTCATCTGTAAAAAAAGCAGAAACACCAGAAGTCTGGATAGTAGACGAAAGCTCCATGTTAACAGATCACCTACTAAGTAATATTCTAGAAGCCTCTGAAAGAAGAAATGCTAAAGTAGTCTTTCTTGGTGACCCAAACCAATTACTTCCAATTGGTACAGGTAATGCATTTGCTAGAATGACTAGAAAAGATAATGAACAAGTACCTACTGTTCGTATGAGGGAAATCAATAGGCAAGAAGAAGGTTCTAATCTTAGGAAAACAGTAGAAGCTTTATCTGGCAAATTTGAAAATATAGAAAAACAATCTCCACTATCTTATATAGATAACAGTATTAAAGAAATTCCACAACGACAATATCGCTTGAATTCTGTAATTCACGAATACTGTAATTATACACTTGAGCAACAAGATAAAAGTGCTATTTTAGTAGCTCGCAACAATGATCGTAACGAACTCAATTCTGAAATCCATAAAAGACTAATAGAAAAAGGTACTCTAAAAAATGAAAATTTACTAACTAGCGTCAATCAGTATGGTATAGAAAGTTCTAATCCTTATGCTATTGGCGAAAAAGTCATTTTTACTAAAAATGACTACAAACTCAAAGATACTACTGGGGAAACAGTAGGAATAAAAAATGGACAACTTGGCAAAATCATAAACATCAACGGACCTAAAGTTACCGTACAAACCAACACAAATCAAAATGTAATATTTGATACAAGAGAATACAAACATTTTGATTATGGTTATGCAATGACTACTTTCAAAGCACAAGGTATTACTGTTGATAACGCTCTTATTGTACATGATAGTACACAAAAGAACTCCAACACTCGTAATAAAATTTATGTAGATGTAAGTCGTGCTAAAAAAAGCGTAAAAATCTTTACCGATGATAAGGAAGCTCTAATCAAACAAGCTAAACGCTTCCAACAAAAGATTACTTCATCAACTTTCACGCCATACATTGCTAAAGGCAAAGAAAGGAAACCTATACATGTCTCAAAAGAAAAATCTAAGGAGATCTAATGGAGAAGGCACATTTTATCAAAGCCAAGGAAAATGGCGAGGCCAATTTAGTATTACCAAGGATAATCAGTTAATTCGCCGTGCCTTCTCTGGAAACTCAAAATTAGAAGTATATAAATTAGGAAAACAATGGATAGAGGCTACACAACAAAATACTTCTATTTTCTCATCTAAAAATACAAAACTAAAGGACATCTGTAACTACTGGCTACAAGATGTAAAGAAAGTTAGTGTAAAGCCTAAAACATTTCAGAAATATGACTCTACACTGAGGCTATATATTCTTCCTCTCTTAGGTGAAATAAAAATAGCTTCAATTACACCGCAACAAGTACAAACAGTCCTGAATAATTGGAGTAATGGAACATTAAAAGGTAAAAAAGGACATATCATATCTTCTAGTACTATACGTTGTACTAGACGTTATCTTTCAGAACTATTTGAATATGCAGTAAATATCGGTTTATTACTAAAAAATCCTATTAAATTAACTAAAGCACCTAGATTAATAACTACAGAAATTCATACCTTATCACTCGATGAGATTCATCAGCTTACAAGCACAATGAAACAACAAGTTAGTAATAATATATCCTCGCCTTATAGGATTAATTATTACTCATCCTATATCGCAACAAAAATTGCCTTAGGCACAGGAATGCGGCTAGGTGAAGTATTTGGACTATGCTGGGACTGTGTAGATTTAATACATGGACATATATCAGTACGACGAACAATACAAACAGGTACTAAAGGGCAAATATTTCAAGATACAAAGACAAAAACTTCTCGTCGTTGTATCCCTATCAGCCAAGAATTACAAAGTGAATTGACTACTTATAAAGAATTCCAATCCAATTATGCCAAAGAATTAGGAGATAAATGGACTGATTCCTATGGAGTTGTTATCTCAGGTACCTTTGGAAAAATTCTATCAACAAGCAATTTTAAATCTAGATATTTTATACCAATATTAAAACAACTAAACTTAGACCATATAACATTTCATGATCTCCGTCATACCCATGCTACACTTCTACTATCTCAGAAAATAAATCCTAAAATAGTGCAAGAAAGACTAGGCCATTCTACAATTACATTAACCTTAGATACATATTCGCACCTAGTACCTGATATCCAGAAAGAAGCAGTTAAAGCATTAGATAATTTAGGCATATAACCCTTCCCTTTCAAAAATTAATTAGCCTCTTCATTAATTTTTGAATATAAAGTTGCTAAATTATTATCCACTACTTTTTTTATATCTTTCAAGTCCATCATCTCAATCAAATCAAGATTTATGTCTGTCGTACTTATAATATCTAAGTATTGTTTTAAAGAGATCTTTTCTACAATCGATCTATCAAATGCCAGATAGATTAAATGACAATAAATTGCATGTTTAAAAAGCATTTTATCTGCACTTATTTCATTTTCCAAATGTTGATAGCAAAGCAAACTGTAGTAATAAAATGCGGACTTTGATCTTATGTAAGGTATAACTTTATATTCTTCTGATAGTAAAAAAATATCAATTGCCTGTATCAAATAACCTATTATTGAAAATAAAAATACAGATTTATAATCTTTGACTTCACAAAAATGTCTTAGGAAGGGTACTTTGGAGCTATAGCTAATAAGTCCTTCCATTCGCGCTTCAAATGTATCCTCCTTTACATCCTCATTAAATAAAAGAATTCTATCTAGTGATTCAGGTCTTAGATGGTTCTTTATGTCTACAATTGTAATACATGTTTTCATATATACTTCAATTGATTCTATATCCGTAAATAAATTCAAGAATAATTGTTCTGCTAATGAATTAATTTCACTAGAACCCTCTGTCCTATTATTTTCCCTAACAGGTAATAACCAAATGGGCCGTTCTTCCAATTCTAATAATTTGATGTTATCACTGATAAGAAACGAAACATCCTCAATCATAGCTTGAGTATTAATTTTCTCATGACTAGACAATCTTAGAGTCGCATCGCACATTTTAGCTAAAGGGTCATCCATTATATGAATTTTTCCTTGAGCTAAAAAAGGATAGTGTTCAAGACCATCAATATCTAAATAATCTGCTGCAGTATAAAGATAGACACTATAACTTTCAAGTTGATAGTTAAAAAAAATATCTACTAGAGTTTCATGTTTCTTCCAAAATATGAGAACAGAATCTAAAATATTTTCTACATAATCCGGATTCCTAGTAAGAGAATCCTCAATTTTAAGTAATAATATCTTATATTCATCCTGAATTTGATTAAGCCTATCCATTAACTGATTTTGGATCAAATTTATTCACCTCAACTAACAATTTATCAGGAATTCCATATTCTTCATTAAGAACATTCACAATATGATGCATTAGCAATACACAATCATTCCACACAGATGTTAAGTTATCATGTTGCTCCATAGAAGGTATACAGTGATATTGATGTGCAGGATTATCACATTTTACAAAAGAGCTCTCTCTAACACTCCCCCAAAAGCCATGCTCATAAGATGTAAGATATTCATAATAAGTGGCATAAAGATCTGCTAAGCCTGTGACTTCTGCCTTCTTCCTAATATTAGTTTCGTCAAAATAGTTTGTATTTATATCTAAAAACTCAGGCCTAAAAAACTCTTCAACTAAAATATTTAAATATTTTAAAGGAATATGAGTACCTTCACCTTCTGGCATATTGATTTTATCTTTATTCACTTCACATACTAGTTTATACTTTCCTAAACCATATAACTGGTAATCCATCCAGATGTTATCGTGATTATTCTCCTCATGAATTAAATACTTCATTATGATAAGTATTTCAAATAGTCCCCGAACTGAACTTCTCCCAGATATGCTATTATCTAAATCATGTTTATATACCTCATAAAACCGATTATATGCAAATACAGCTAACCCCAAAAGCACTGTCATTTTTTCATCTAAAATTAGAACATCTTGTTTGATTGAAATAAAGTAATCAAAGATATTTTGAAATGCCTCAACACACTGGTCTTTATTCAAATTCTGCTCATCTACTTCGCTAAGATTAACTGAAAATAACTTGCATGTAGACATACAACTTAAATCCTCCCAAAATTTATTCAAATATACTAAATTACTTTTATCCATAAATTGAATAGTACCAAACATCGAACGAACAAGAGGTCGAATTGTGTGCATTTTTTCATTCTCATGAGGCAACCTCGCATAATCGTTCAAATAATCAATTATATGTTCCTGCCCCTTCATGACTTTAATCTTATTACATATTGAGCGGAAAAATAAAACAATATATTTTATATCAGTAGTCATATTAGTTTGACTTCCCATACATTCTTGCATTATTTGTTCTATTTTTGATAAGCGTTTCTCAATACTCATCTTATTATAAAAATTACCATTAAACGTTGGATACTCATGTATATCAAAAATGAGCGTTAATGGCTCAAGCGTATTATCACCAACAGATAATCGAATCTGATCGAATAATTCCTGCTGATTTTCTACTGATTCAGCAAGAAGTGTAGAAAACCTACAATCTTCAATTTTAGGATTTATGTCTTTCCAGTATTTCAAAATTCTAACAGACTGATTAATTCCCTCTATTCGCCCTAATTTATCAAGAATTAAAGCTAACCAAATATATTCAGGGAGTTGTCCATATGTCCAACTTTTTTCAGTTTCTAGCGGATTTGCAATTTCATTCCATACAGATTGAAAAATTCCTTTTTTCCATATATACCCAGATAATTTAGGTTTCATGATTCTTCACCACCAAAACTACTAATGTAACTACTAATCGGATACAAAAAAACGAGCCTTCATTTCTGAAAACTCGCTTATTTACTTGGTGATCCAGGAGGGATTCGAACCCCCGACCCACGGCTTAGAAGGCCGTTGCTCTATCCAACTGAGCTACTGAACCATGTGGATTACCTATATAATTATCTATTATAGTATAAATTATGTACTATGTATCGTCAACTACACCCTATCTTAGTATACCCTAAAAAAGGCAAAAAAAAATGGAGCGGGTGAAGGGAATCGAACCCTCGCGACCAGCTTGGAAGGCTGGGGCTCTACCATTGAGCTACACCCGCAAATAAAAAATGGTCGGAGCAGCAGGATTCGAACCTGCGACCCCCTGGTCCCAAGCCAGGTGCGCTACCAAACTGCGCTATGCCCCGTCATTAATTACTTTGCTATTATAGCAAACCCGGTAGTTGATGTCAACCACTACTCTTGCTGAGTTCTTACTCTCTCGAGTATCGCTCTGCAACGAAAATTATTATATCATTGATAGAAACTAGTGACAAGTACTTTTTTACAACTTCATTAATTTTTTTACTTATACATTAATACATTCTTTAATATATATCTATTCTTACTTCTATTATCCTATACGCCTACACCTCCATATCATTTTAATCTATAAATTATTCGCCCTAATAGTATAAAGCCAATCATATGCTTAATCGAGCATATAAAAACATGCACCCCTTTCGAGGTGCATGTTGTATTGTTCTATAGTTATATAAGATTTTAAAATGCTAGTAAAGCAAATAAATTAACCTTCGTAGCTACCATCTTCTACTGCTTGAGGATTTTTTGCGATACCTTGTTTTACAGCAACTTCAGCAACTGCTTTAGCAACAGCTGGAGCTACGCGAGGATCGAATACGGATGGCATAACATTTTCTTCATTCAATTCGCTATCAGGAATCAAGTGAGCCAAAGCGTCAGCAGCAGCTAATTTCATTTCGTCAGTGATTTGAGACGCACGAACGTCGATAGCACCGCGGAATACGCCTGGGAATACTGCTACGTTGTTGATTTGGTTAGGAGCGTCGGAACGACCTGTACCAGCAACACGGATACCAGCAGCTTTCATATCAGCATATGTAGCTTCTGGGTTAGGGTTAGCCATTGCAAATACGATTGCATCGTCAGCCAAGTTTTCCAAAATTTCTTTTGTGAAAGCACCTGCTGCAGATACACCAAGAAGAATGTCGGCGCCTTTAGCATTTTCAGCCAAGTTGCCATGTTTTTCTTCAAGTTTGAGCAAATCAATCAATTCAGCTTGCAAAGAGTCAAGTCGTTTGTAGTCTTTGTGCAATACGCCAGAGGATACCAACAATGTGATATCACGAGCACCTGCAAGGTACAACAAGCGAGCAATGTTTGCACCAGCAGCACCAGCACCGTTTACAACGATTTTAGCAGTAGCTAAATCTTTTTTAACTAAACGAAGAGCGCCTTTTACACCAGCTAAACATGCAATTGCAGTACCGTGTTGGTCATCATGAAATACAGGAATTTCCAATTCTTCTTTCAAACGGTTTTCGATTTCATAGCATTTAGGAGAGGAAATATCTTCTAAATTAATACCAGCAAAGTTTTTTTGCAATAATCTTACTGTATTGATTAATGTATCAGCATCTTTTGTATCTACAACCAATGGAATGCAGTCTACATCACCGAATTTTTTGAACAATAAGGATTTACCTTCCATTACTGGCAATGCTGCTGCAGCGCCAATATCACCAAGACCAAGTACACGAGTACCGTCAGATACAACGGCAACCATGTTGGAACGGCAAGTTAATTCGAAGGATTCTGCTTCATTATCTTTAATACGCAAACATGGTTCTGCTACACCTGGTGTGTAAGCTACAGATAAATCATGAGCGTCTTTTAATTCATATTTAGTTCCTACAGTAAGGAAACCTTTTAATTCACGTTTTTTTTGTACAGCTAATTCACGTACGTCCATAACAATTCTCCTTTGTGGATACACTCGGACTCTTTAGAGTCGGTAATTTATACCTTTAACTAATTGTATTATACAAAATGCTAAATCATAATTCAAGTTTTTTCGATATAGTTTTTCGAAATTTTTAAAAACTACTATCATTAAGCTCCAGTAGTAATAAAGATTAAGCTCTAATAGTAATAAAGTAAATTATAAAAAAGTAGATAAACCATATAAGGCTTATCTACTTCAAATCTATCTTCGTATTATACGGTAAAAGCTGTCACACCAATGTTATAAAAGCGGTCTTTAAGCTTTTACAGATGGCAAATTGCGTCCATAGAAGATTTCCATCATTTCTTGTTTTAATTGATGTTTAATTTGCTTGATTTCACGATCGCTCAACTCTGACTCAGTGATGCCAAAAAGATAATTATCTAAATCAAATTCTTTTAACATCATCTTTGTATGGAAAATATTTTCTTGATATACATTTACATCAATCATGTTGTACATATTGCGAGTTTTCGCACTGATGTAGTTTTGAATAGAATTGATGCGATGATCGATATAAATTTTCTTACCAGATACATCACGAGTAAAGCCACGTACATGATAATCTAAGGTAAGAATATCAGAATCAAAACTTTGAATTAAATAATTCAGTGCATTTAGCGGAGAGATTTGTCCACATGTAGAAACTTCAATGTCGGCACGGAATGTACTAATCCCTTTGTGCGGATGACTTTCAGGATAAGTATGTACAGTGAGATGCGACTTATCTAGATGCATAACTACATCTTCTTTTTCAATTTCCTCTTCAGAAATCAAAATCGTAACAGACGCACCTTGAGGATCATAATCTTGTTTCGCTACGTTAAGGATGTTAGCGCCGATAATATGGCTAACTTCCGTCAAAATAGCCGTTAAACGATCCGCATTGTATACTTCATCAATGTACTGAATGTATTGTTTTTTTTCTTCTTCCGTACGAGTATAACAAATATCATAAATATTAAAACTCAATGTCTTTGTGAGATTGTTAAAACCATATAACTTCATTTTAGGTTTTGCTTTAACTGGTGTATCCATGATATGTCATAACCCTTTCCATGCATAGACTTACTATTCCTTTTGAAAGTTTCGCAAACAAAGCTTTCACCATATAACTAAACAATATCTTGTTTATACACAAACTCTACATCAAACTGTCCATTATCGTAGGTAACGATAGCAAAGGTACCACCGGAGCGATCACGAGCCAAAGAAATACTGCCAGGATTTACAAATACCGCATCACAGGCACGAACCTCTCCATGATGATGGCTATGACCGGACACGATGAGTCGCGCACCCATGTCAGTTCCTAACTCAATCAGTTTTTGTATTCGATTATAATATGATACCTCATGACCATGAGTCATGTAAATATAGGTATCTTCAAGAGGAATCAATTGCTCTCGTGGTTCAAGCGGTTGCACACGATCGTTATTGCCACGCACCGCATAAACAGGAATATCCGTATGTTCCTGCATATAGCGTGCATCATCGCCAAAATCACCAGCATGAAGCCACATATCGATATCTTGATCGGCAGTAGCAGCCAAGACGAGGTCGATATCCTCTAGATACCCATGAGTATCACTTAAAATGCCAATTCGTTTCATTGTATTTAATCTCTAATGCCACTATATTATATATTTATATGAACTATACCATATAGTTCAGAAATATCAAAGCTTACTAATTAATTCGCGTAATGCTCGACCACGATGGCTAATCGTTTCTTTTACGTCGATGCTAAGCTCTGCCATCGTCTTTTCAAATTCAGGTACATAGAAGTATGGATCATATCCAAAACCATTCTCCCCTTTTGGCTCATCTTGAACGAGTCCATCACAATAGCCTTCCGCAGTAACTTCTCGACCATCAGGATATACAAGCGCTAAAGCGCATACATAATGGCCTGTACGGTCACGTTTACCCTGTAGTTCACGAATTAATTTCTCATTATTTGCATTATCATCACCATGATGACCTGCATAACGCGCAGAATATACACCTGGAGCCCCATCAAGAATATCTACAGTAAGACCAGAATCATCAGCTAAACAAGGTCGATTCGTAGCCTTAGCGTAGTATCGAGCTTTTAACAGAGCGTTTTCCATGAAAGTGGTGCCAGTTTCCTCTGGTTCCTCAACGGAAATCACATCTTTCACAGGTACGCAATCGATAGACAAATGAGAGAATGCCTCTGAAAACTCACGAATTTTTCCTTTATTGCCTGTAGCAAGTACGATTTGTTCCATATTACACCTCTGGTGCTGTTGGATATACCTTACCAACTTTATCTGCTGTACTACCTAATACTTCGCGTTGTTTTGCCATGAGCTCATCTGTAGCAGCCTCTGCTAAATCAAGTAAAGCATTGAGTTCATCACGGTTAAAGGTACCGTGTTCACCTGTACCTTGTACTTCAACCATATTGCCAGAACCTGTACGAACTACATTCATATCTACGATGGCAGCACTATCCTCTTCATAGCAAAGGTCCGTAATAGGACCTTCTGGACCAATACCTACAGAGATGGCTGCACAAAAATCAGTAATTGGGAATTTTCCTGCTCCGCCAAAGGTGAAGTCTACCGCATCAACGAGGGCCACAAAAGCACCCGTAATAGATGCTGTACGCGTGCCGCCATCCGCTTGGATAACGTCGCAGTCGATAGTAATAGAGCGTTCGCCTAAAGCTTCAAGGTCTACGACAGCGCGCAAAGCACGGCCGATAAGACGTTGAATTTCTACGGTACGACCAGTTTGCTTCCCCTTTGCGGCCTCACGACTCACGCGAGTTTGCGTAGAGCGTGGCAATAATGAGTATTCCGCAGTTACCCATCCTTGTCCCGAACCTTTTAACCAGCGTGGCACAGAATCCTCAACAGTAGCCGTACAGATAACCTTGGTCTTACCACACTCAATAAGTACAGAACCTTCTGCATACTCTGTAAAATTCCGTGTTATTTTAATAGGTCGCAATTGACCCGCTGTTCTATTATCGCTGCGCATAGGAACCTCATCATTCTAAAAGTAAATATTAGAACGCCCCTTACATAAAGGGGCGTTATTTCTTATATTATATCACAATTTTACTATTTTTTAGCATTACGAATTATATTGTAATTCGCGATTCTAACATGATAACTGGCGTTATCATTTACGGAGATTAACATTATAGTTCATATTGGCCGTTGCCGAGTGGATCTACCACAACGTAACGGCTTGCTCCCCCTTCTGTTTTGGCTCGTTTTGCTTCTACAATAGCATCTTGACGCGTCCCTTCATCTGCTTGCCAAGGGATGAACATAGCATATACACTTTGCGACCCATACGGTCCGTATTGTCCTCGAGAGAGCACGCTATGCCAGCCTACCTTGTCTTCGTACATACGCACCTTTTCAAGGCGCTCCTCCTGAACGCCTGTTTCGTCATAGTACACATTATAATGATTAGACCAAACATCCCTTGCACCTACGCGCTCGTCTTCGGCCATCTTATGACGGTTAGCCCATTGTATTTTCCACTTAACGATTAAATCATCTATGTAACTAGTTACATTTTGACTCTGTTTGTATTTAACAGGATCAAAGGCAGGTTCTATGACTTTGCTGTAATCAAGACCTGCCATGGATAAAATGATACCCGTATTTATATATGGCAACGCTTCTTGTACGGAATAGCCTCCTTCAAGTACAGCTATATCTGCTTGTAACAAATCGACTAGTTCTGCATAGCCCTTTGCGGTTACCTGCATATTAGCCAACGGATCACTAAAGTGATTATCTTGTCCTGCCGAATTAATAACAATATCTGGATTAAACTCTTCAAGAATAGGCAATACCAGCTCACGCATGACCTTCATCAAGCCTTCGTCACCGGTACCAGGCGGTAGTGGAATATCTATATTACTACCAATAGCCTGAGGTCCACCAAATTCATCCATAAAGCCTGTTCCTGGATAGAGGGTTCGTCCATCTTGGTGAAAGCTAATATACAATGTATCTGGATCGTGGTAAAACACATCTTGAGTGCCATCACCGTGATGTACATCAGTATCTACTACGGCAATGCGTTTGATTCCATAGGTTTGACGTATGTGTTGAATCATAACGGCTTCAATATTAATCGTACAGAAGCCGCGAATACCATGAACCATAGCCATTGCATGGTGACCTGGTGGTCTTACTAACGCAAAAGCACGGTCTACTTCACCGCGCATGACTGCATCAGCTGCCGCAATAGCACCTCCAGCAGATACCCGATGAGCTTCAGTCACCCAAGACTCTAAATCTGGAGCACCAACGTGAACCCGCTCTATTGTATCCCAATCAGCTACTATTGGATTATATTCTCTAATATTAGGTATATCTAACAGACCTTCCTCTACGATTTGATCACGCGTATAAAGTAAACGCTCTTGTCGTTCAGGATGTGTTTCAGAAATTTTCCAGTCAAACGCAGGGAAGAATACTAGACCTAAACTGTTATTATATTCAGCTTTATCAATAGTAGAATTCACGTCGTCATTCAGTTTCGTATTCATATTCTTTTCTATAAGGCCATGACGCTCACGATAGGATAACCCTTTATTCCACATAGTGTTTCACCCCCGCCGCTAGTTGTACTTTTACCGTAATTAAACGCTCCATAGATTGCCATCCCTCTACCACAGGGAAATCCTCAGTGTTAATGACCTCGATTTCTTGCGCTGTATCTAAACCTAAACGTAAAGCCTCTTCACTAAGAACCTCTTTAGCTCGTTCTACAACTTGTTCCGCTCGTTTTAAAGTACAATTTTGCTGTTTAATGCCTAATTCTGGAATGACAAGTAAACGACGTTTTGTATCTACATGAACAGTGAGTTCGATGGTAGATAAAGCTAGTGCAGCGCCTATAGCATTTGCTACGGCAGCATTCTCAGGAATCGTAACAGGTAACTCTAGATACTCACCGATACTTGGACCTAAATTTGGCGCTGTTCCCCCTACCACAACGATATGTTCTGGTACAAATACATCAGGATTTACAATATCTGCTACCACATAAATAGGTCGTTTATTTTCTACTTTTACGACCTCGTTAATACCATGTTGAATCGTTTGCAACGCTTTTTCTACGATTAGTCGTGCTACATCAGAGGCAGTCTTAATAAGAGTTAATTGATTATTTGAGGTATTTACATTTTTAGATCGTAATGTAGCCTGTATAGCATCCGCTAAAGCTTGTAAAGCTCGTGATGCCAGATTAAAGTCACCATAGTTTGCATGACCGAGCACGATAAGTGCATCCCCCAAGGTAGGTTCTATACCACCTAGAGCCACTGATGGTCCCACTCGTTCAGGACCTACGGTAAGATTACCATTTTTAAGGCGAATTACAGATTCCCCACCAATACCGACGGAAGTAACGGCAAAGGATCGCACTGCACTTGGATACTCACGGATAGATACACCATTTTTTGTCATCAATGGTTTACCATGCTTCCAAAGGGATATATCCGTTGTAGTACCCCCAATATCCAGAGCCACTGTATGCTTATTACCTATAACGCCGAGAGCCGATAGTCCAAGAACTGTTGCAGCAGGGCCTGTAAAGGCAGTCTCTACTGGACGACTCACCATATGCTCCATAGGTAGAGAACCACCATCGGCCTTTAAAATGTGAAGTGGAGCCAATATATTCCGTGCACTGAGAGCATCTTCAACATTTTTCTTAAACACCGTAAATACGGGTGTCACAGCGCTATTAAAATAAGCACTAATAGTACGACGAGGGAAATTTAAAGAACCACTTAATAAACTGCCATTAGAAATCGTATGATATGTATTTTTCAATTCCTCTGTAATAGATAGTTCTTCTTGAGGATTCCGCACCCCAAATTTAGCGGACACAGCAGCCAAATCGGTACCACTACGTGCTTGAACCATGTTGGCTATACCACGTACAGCATCAGCAGGGGTACGCTCTACAACGATACCTCTATGATCTGTATAACCTTGAAGATATATAGGTTCCACGGGGAATATATCATCTACATTACGGCCTGGACCTGTAATCACATAGAGATCTACTACTTGCTCCTTCGCTTCTACGATGGTATTTGTAACCACGGTAGTAGATAAGGTTACTTGTTCAATATTTGATGTATCATAGCCCTCCAAAACCGCATCTAAGGCCTCACCTATACCATTCATTAGATTATCCTTTGTAGTCCGCCTCTTCGCAGTTGCCACTACACGATGGGCATCAATGATAACCGCATCGGTAAAAGTTCCACCTACGTCTAACCCTAGTAACATATAACCTCCTTTTAGTATTAATAAAGAATCCATACAAACTCAAAACGTAGTAAAGAAAACTCCATTTAAGCTAGCATATACTCTCTATTTGATCTAATATGCAATCCCTATTCAAATCTGCGTATAGTCCATATTCAGGCTCATTATATAAAAAAGCTGTACCCATCTCTATGTGATGAGTACAGCCTTCTGTTATTTACCAGATACAGATGCGTAATTTTTGATGATAACAATCGGAGTCATTTGACTATCGTTACCAAATGGATTATCAATCAACAATTGTGCAATTTTTTTAGCATCAATGCCACGACTTGTACCTAAAATTGCGGACCGTTTCAAATCATTAACATCAGCTACAACGGCACCATAACAACCAGTGCGAGATACAATTTTCTCAGCCACTTTATCAGGATCCTTTGGACCAAATACAATGTGCTTATCAAATGGAGGCATAGTCCCCGTTACATCATCTGTTAAGGATGCAGCCCGAGCAATTGCATAGAATACCCCTGGTTTACGGAAAATTTTAGCAATAGCGCCTAAAATAAAAGCACCTAATACCTTCCATTTACCATCCAAATTCATAGCCGATTGCATACCATAAATAGATGCCATGGAGCCATCTGGATGGATAAAACGATTAATTAAACGAGCTTGCCAGCACACATTTAGCTCTTCAGGACGTGTAAAACGACCTTGCGTAATAGCTACTACAGATTCAGCAACGCATACGATATCTTCAGGTCCAATATTATGGCCCCCAAATTCAACGATAGCATCAACGATGTCATCATTATCTGTAAGAATACGTGTTGGCACACATACTAACTCTAATTCTGCCATTGTTATGCCTCCTTATTGAACCATTGCTGCTTGAACTTCTTCAGCAGTCAAACGAATACGCTGTTTATCGATATGATAGTCTGTCCGGCCTACGATTTGGTAGTAAATATCGATGTCCATATAAGGGAATCCCTTAATATCTTCTCGAATATTACCAGTTTTACCTGTTAATGTAACATATACACGAATTGTGCCACCTTTGCGTGGTTTGATAATTATAGCTTCAAAGTATCCATCTTGACGCGGACGATTAATATCCATAGCCCAAGCATTTACTTTAACTGCATCAAAATGTTCTTCAGGTAATAATGGACGTGGAAATAAGTCCATTATTGTGCCCAATTGGCGCCCTTTATTTACAAATGGTATATCACAGAACAACGTAATGGATTCAAAACTACGATTAGATACTTGAAAGTTCGTTGCTCGTTTCGCTAATAAGACAATATTTTCATTACCTTGTTTCAACACAAACAAACGGAATAATAAGTACAGAGCTGCAACAGCCACAATAATAGCTATTACTGCACTGAGGATGTTATAAAACCACATAGGGTATCTCCTTTATAATGTAATATGTTCAATGGTACGACGGCTCGTATCAAGGAAGGATGCACTCAACGTATCACCAAGTTCGACATCCTTTGTAAAATACAATGTCACGGTGCCTACAGTATCTTGATGATTGAAAAGATTTTTACTCTCTAATCTGTGACGAACCAATTCACTTGTTTCAAAAGCAGGATCAATGAACTGAATACGACACGATGTTAGTTCCTCTAGTAAAGGTTGTACAAATGGAAAATGAGTACAACCCAAAACAACAACCTCAATTTCTCGAGATAATAAAGGTTCTAAATAATCCTTGCATACTTCACGAACAAAGTAATCATCTAAATGACCTTGTTCAATAAGCCCCGCCAACTCTGGACAAGGTTGTTCCCAAACAAAAACCTCGTGATCAACTTCTAAAGCCACATGCTTATGAATATGACTATTTACAGTGGCCACGGTCGCCATAATACCGATAGTCTTGCTTTTACTTTTATTAATAGCTGTTTTTACACCTTGTGATACACCAATAACTGGCACAGATACAAGTTCACGTACCGCATCAAGAGCCACAACGGTGAAGGTGTTACAAGCAATCACCATCAACTTAACAGGCTGCTTTTCTAGCGTCTCCGCAATACGGCACGCTAAATAAGTGATTTCATCATCACTGCGATTACCTACAGGATTATTCGCATTATCACCGATATAGATAAAATCTTCGTTAGGAAATTGTTCTTGTAATACCTTTAACACAGATAGTCCGCCTACACCAGAGTCAAATACACCGATAGGCAATTGTTGTACATTACTCATGCGGCATCTCCTCAACAGCTGCTAACATAGGCAGATAGAAAGTATCGTCTAATCGCACAATTTTTCCTGTTAATTTTGACATAAAGGCGTTCTTAGTTTCCCCCGTAGCAAGTATTGCACCATCACTAGCACGGCGCATGCGATAGCGAAACACCATTTGAGCCCTCGTCATCTTAACCAAATACGTTTCGATGTGAAGTTCATCATCGAAATTCGCAGGTTCTTTATAATTGCAAGATACATTCATGATGGGAAATACAATATCCTCATTCATCATATCCCACAAAGTGACACCGATCTTACGAAGGAATTCAATGCGCGCCATTTCAAACCATCTAAAATGATTACTATGGTGAGCAATCCCCATCATATCAGTTTCATAAAATCGTACATTTACTGAAGCAATATGCATAAATTCTGTCCTTTTTAAATAGTATACAATTTTTATTCTATATCTATTACTTTAGTGTGTCAAATAAATAAAGGCAGTTCAATCACTGTGGATCAAACTGCCTAAAATGGTAAAAGTTAGCGACTGCTACCAAATGGAAAGAATTTTTTTGCCTCTTCTTGATGACTCGTTTTGATATAACGATTCGCAATCTTAAAGGCTAATCCGAGTACTGCCACATCATCTACCCAACCTAATACAGCAATCGTATCCGGTACAATATCAATAGGTAATACCAAATATCCTAAGGCACCTGCAATGACCGCTTTTACATATTTGGGAGTGTCCTTGTCGCGAAAACAAAGGAACAAGGTTACTGCTTGTTGTACAAAGGCAAGTTTCTTACCATATCGACCAAGAAACCCTAAAAATCTTGATTCGCTAAAATACTTACCATATTTAATAATCTTAAATGGATTCATAGTAATAATAATCCTTCAGCGTTTATTTACGCAAACCGCCAATTTTATCTTTCGCTGTGTTAACAGTGTTTGTAGCAACATCTTTTGCTGTCTCTACAGCATCAGAAGCTTTAGTTTTTGCAGTTTCTACTGCTACCTGTGCAGAAGCTTTTGCCACTTCTACACCACCTTTTGCGAATTCTTTAGCTACTTCAATACCTTCTTTAGCAGAATCAAGTTTTTCTTTCGCTGCATCAGAAACCTTTGCTACAACTTCTGCTGCGTTATCATGAATTTGATATTTTGTTTCATTATTCCATTTATTGATGGCAGGTGTTACTTTTTCTTCGTAAACTTGCTTTAAAGATTCTTTAGCAAGACCTGTTTCATTAGCAATCCCAGCCCATACGTCACGTTGACCTTGAGTGAATGGAATACTAGCACTTGCATCACGAACGATTTCAGAAGCAATAGCTTTACCATTTTCAAGGAATTCAGCAACCATCGGTTTGTAACGTTCGATATCAGAAGGCATACCATCTTGAATCCAAATATTTGCAATTTTACCAATAGCATAAGTTAAACCGATAGCTACAGGAACGCGAACAGCTTTAATTGGAATTAGAAGGGATACTGCAGCTGTACCTACAGCTGTGCTAAGACCACCTACTAAACCAACTACAGCACCAGCTTGCAATTCTACGTCATAAAGATGAGCAATACGAGTTACCATGTACGTAGCATTGGCGCACAAAGCGACACTGCTGAATTTAGAGGATAATGCCAATGCTGCCGCACGACCTGCCCCCCAGAAAATAAATTGTTCAACTTGATAGTCACGATCTTGAGATCCATCCATAAGTGGCTCAAGTATTACGCCATTATATTCTGCCATAAGTATTCTCCTTTGTTGTGAACCAACTATAGGTCTTATTATTAGTATTATTATACCATTCTATTGATAGAAGTGAAATGAATTTTTCTAATTATCCATATATAACAGCTTCTAATATTTTCTATATTACCAACTTGTGAGTCCACCATCGATTGTCCATGCTGCACCGGTCACAAAAGAAGCCTTATTACTCAACAAAAATACAATTACTTCGCCAATTTCATGGGGCTTAGCAATGCGACCTAGTGGGTAATGTTGGCCCATTTCAGCCTTTGCAGCTGCCGCATCTTGATTGGCATTAGCAATCTGTTTGTCCACTAATGATGTATCTACATCACCAGGACACACACAGTTTACACGAACACTGTGAGGTGCCATTTCAAGGGATAGAGATTTTGTAAAGCTCACTACAGCCCCCTTTGATGCACCATATACAGAACACGCTACATTACCTTGTAAACCTGCATCACTAGCAATTGTTACAATACTGCCCTTTGATGATCGTAAATAAGGAAGCGCCGCTTGACATAAAAACACAGTACCTTTTACATTAGTCCCAAACATTTCATCAAAAGCTGCCTCTGTAACATCAGCTAGCAACTCTTCTTCATAGTAGCCTGCAGCTGTTACAAGAGCAGACACCCCACTAAACAAATCTACTGTTTCTTTCACAATTCGCTGACAATCCTCAATTTTAGATACATCACCTTGAATATATTGTACCTTAGATGAATAACGACGTAGCTTAGTTTTAGCCTTTTGACCAACTTTTTCATTTCGACCATTGATGACTACACACCAACCTTCTTTGAGTAAAAGCTTTGCCGTAGCAAATCCAATACCCGATGTACCACCACTGATCAATGCCACTTGTACATCACTTTTATGAGGCATACCTTGCCCTCCTATAAAGTTGAAACATAGTCATAGACTAATTTCAACAACATAACTGTCGTTACCGACAAGAATACAACTCGCACCAAAGATGAGCCTTTTACAATGGCGAGGTGCGATCCTACATAAGCGCCAATAATTTGACCCACTCCTGCAGCCAGACCATACATAATATTCACGTGCCCTAAATATAAAAATACCAATAAAGACGCCAAATTACTAGTAAAATTTAATATTTTTGCGTTAGCAGAAGCATGCAAGAAATCAAAACCTGTAAAGATAAAACCCATAATCAAAAACGTACCTGTACCAGGTCCTATAAAGCCATCATATATACCGATACCAAGAGCAAAAGCCATGCAAATATATAGCGCTTTTCCTGCTACCTGAGATGTACGATTGATTTCACCCCAGTCTTTTTTGAACACCACAAAAAGTGTTACACAAACAAGTAATATGATGATAATAGGCTTTACATACAACGGAGGTAAAGAAACAACCGCCAATGTACCAAGCATAGACCCCACAAAGGTAAAAGGCAATAATTTACGAACTAGAGAGAAATCAACCATGTAATTTCTCAAAAATGTAATGGATGCGCTACCAGCTCCAAAGATACTAGATAATTTATTACTGCCCAGAGCCACACTAGGTGGAAGATTTGTTAATAACATGGCAGGTACAGAGATAAGGCCTCCACCGCCCACAATGGAGTCTACAAAGCCAGCAAATGCACCAGCTACGGCAAGTAAAATGAGTATAAGGATATCGAATGGTAAACCTGTTACCGCAATGAGCCACTCCATAATAAACCTCCTACAGATAGCACATCAACGGTCGCCAAAGGCCACCGTTGTCATGCTAGTTTATTTTATTTTGCGCCTAGACGATCGAGAGCCAATGTATAACCATCCGCACCATATACTAAACAGCGCTTTACACGACTAATCGTCGCAGTACTCGCACCTGTTTCTTCTACAATTTTCTCATAGCTATCCCCTGCACGAAGCATTTTTGCTACCTGCAAACGTTGAGATAATGCTTTTAATTCGTTAATCGTACAGATATCTTCGAAAAATGCATAGCATTCCTCTGTATTTTCAAGCGTTAAAATGGCGGTGAACAATTCGTCATTTTGTTGACTTCTCAATTTTTCATTGATACTCATAGGATCCTCCTACTTCTTATTCATCGCTTTAGACCAAGCATCACCAATCATTTGTACAACTTGTACCAATACAATCAAGATGATGATTGTAGCGATCATGATATCGGCTTGGAAACGTTGGTAACCATATCGGATAGCAATATCCCCAAGGCCACCGCCGCCGATAGCACCTGCCATCGCAGAGTAACCGATGAGGTTGACGATAAGAACCGTTACATTGTCAATAATTGTTGGCAATGCTTCTGGTAATAATACTTTCCAAATGATTTGTAATGGGCTTGCCCCCATGGATTGAGCCGCCTCGATAACGCCAAAATTGATGTCCTTAATAGACGTTTCTACTAGGCGTGCCAAAAACGGAATTGCAGCAATGGTCAACGGCACACATGCTGCAGTTGTACCGATGGATGTACCTACCACCATGCGAGTAAATGGAATGATGGCAACCATCAAGATGATGAAAGGTACGGAACGAGTGGCATTCACAATTGCACCTAACACTTTATTTAGTGCTACGTTTTCCAAGATATGCCCTTTAGAAGTAACAACCAAAACAACACCAAGAGGAATACCTAATAACATTGCCATTACCGTAGAAATTATCGTCATTTGCAATGTATCAAGGGTACCAGTTATGAGTAGATTAATGATTTGCTCTGACATAACCGATCACCTCGCTTTCAATTGGTAACGTTTTGATGTAGTCCAAACCTTCTTGTGCATTTTCTGGGTCACCATTCAAGATAACGATGAGGCGACCAACGCTCGTATTTTGGATGTAATCAATGCCACCAAAAAGGATGCTTACATCTAAATTAAAGCGTCTTACAAGACCTGCTACTACAGGCTCATCTGTTGCTTGTCCTGTAAATTTGAGACGAACTAATGGCGCGGTTCCTGCAATCCATTGATCATGCAACTCTAGATGTTCCAATGCTTCTGGAGGTAAGTTTTCACTCACTACAGAGCTAATAAACTCTTTTGTCGTATTTTCGCGAGGATGTGTGAATACTTCAACCGTGCTACCTTCTTCGAGTATTACACCGCCTTCAATAACTGCCACGCGATCACAGATTTCACGAATAACATGCATCTCATGTGTAATGAGCACAATAGTGAGCCCCATCTTTTCGTTAATATCTTTCAACAATTTCAAAATAGAATCTGTTGTTTGAGGATCAAGGGCAGATGTGGCTTCATCACAAAGGAGAACCTTTGGATTTGAGGCCAATGCACGAGCGATACCAACACGTTGCTTTTGACCACCAGATAATTGAGATGGATAGTTGTTCATACGCTCTGTAAGACCTACAATATCAAGGATCGGCTCGATGCGCTCCTTGATTTCAGCCTTGCTCATACCTTGTAATTCCAACGGAAATGCTACATTGTCATACACTGTGCGAGAGGACAAGAGGTTAAAATGTTGGAAAATCATACCGATATCTTTGCGTGCTTTGCGCAAAGCTGATTTACTAAGTGTGGTTAAGTCTGTACCATTTACGATAACAGAGCCAGATGTAGGTGCTTCGAGCATATTGATGCAACGAATCAAGGTGGATTTACCGGCACCGGATTGGCCGATAATGCCAAAGATTTCGCCTTCTTTCACATTTAGGCTAATATCTTTCAACGCTTCCACACGAGTAGCACCTTCATAAACTTTACTAATGTGTTCTAATTGTATCAAAATAATTTCCTTTCTTAAGGTAAATGTGTATCATTTGATGAAAGCAACTTATCTATCAAGGTAGCCCTTCTTCCATCAATTTTTCTAGTGCTTCGCGTAGACGAAGTGTAATGGCACCTGGTTTACCACCAGATACTAAATTTCTGTCTAGCTTAGTAATTGGGATGACACCACCAATTGTATCGGTAAAGAATAATTCATCCGCATCATCTACAAAATTACGATCGAATTCTTTCTCAATAATGGTAATACCTAAAGATGGTGCTACACGCGTTAAGATCATTTGGCGCGTAATACCTTTTAAGATATGATTATCCGCTGGATGCGTGTACAAGATACCATCCTTAACAGCAAACACATTAGATGTGGCGCCTTCTGTACAAATGCCATCACGGAACAAGATTGCTGTATAAGCAAATTTCTTTTCTGCTTTTGTTTGTGCCAAGATATTCGGGATCAAGTTTGTAGTCTTAATATCTACATGATCCCAACGTTCATCAGGTAAAGCTATCGCTTTTACACCTTCACCCAATTTATTGACTTCATCTAAATCCAAGGTACGGATAGACATAAGCATTTGTGGTTCTAATTTGGAGCGATCATAAGCATGGTGACGTGGTGCTACACCACGAGAGATTTGTAAATAAATATAGCCCTCTTTGATTTCACTTTGCTCGATCAAAATTTCGTGCAATTCTGTCAAATCATCAGGGGTCATTTTTACAGGGATATCCATTTCACGCATAGAGCGATACAAACGATCTTGGTGGTAAGACAAAGCGAAGCAACGGCCTTTTACGACGCGAACAACTTCATATACAGAGTCACCAAACAAATAGCCACGGTCATCAATACTGATAACTTTGGCACCTGGTTCAACGAATTCACCGTTAAAATATGTTAATTCTTGCATAGGAGCACCTCTTTTTCTTTTCGTTACTCTATCAAGTGATAATCATCATGGACTTATTATAACACAATTACTTTCAAATTTTCACACTTTACTTTGTGAAAGATATTAATTAGATATACAAAAATCCGCTAGGATACCATAGTTAAAAACTATATCCTAGCGGATGAATTGTATTTATATTATTGTAACTCTAAATTAAGGATGCAGAACTAGCTAGCACTATGAACGGCATGAAAGTACTAATACCAATTAAGACTCTCCAAAAACAATAGTTTTCATCCTATACTAGTGCCCCAGTACAAATTTACGAATAGACTTAGGTAAGTAATTGAAACCTACTGTAGTCAAATAGGATAATGCCAACGCCATGGCATACATAACGAGAACATTGGCCACCGTGTACAAGAAATTGTATTTAACCATCACAGCAGATATGATTAACAGCCAGAACGGATGTGTTAAATAAATGCCATAGGACTTATCCCCTATCTCAGACCAAATGGATTCCATAGTCACATTCATAGGTAGTGTTTGGAATAGGAATAAACTAAACATCGTTCCCAAACCAGTATAAAGAACACCCATCGGACTCATTTGATGTACCGTATAAATTGCTTCTAGCACCGAGTAATGCCATACGTCCATGACATAGTAATAGGATCCAAGCATCAATAATACAGATCCTACCGCACTAGCACCTAAAAGATAACGATAGCGCCACATGTATTCGCAGACGGTTTCATATCGTTCAGCACATACGGCACCTAAAAGGAAAATCCACACATAATGAATAACCCAATAGTTGAGTCGCATATCAAAAAGATATTTAAGAACTGGCTGATTGCTTAGATTTTCTGTTACCCAACGGCCAAGCATGTAAGACGAAACATAATCGATACCAACTTGGATGACAAATAGTAACACCAGCCAAAATATAGGCCGTTTTAAGATAACTTTCACCATGGCCCGCCATAATGGCATCATCACGTAGAACCATAGCAAAATTACCATAAAGTATAGATGATACATAGAGGTACCAAAGAGTAGATTTATCGCCAACGGCCCTGGATGTAAATTGCCAAGGTTATGAGCTGTCACCCCTGTATATAGCAGGTAAAAGATGGACCACGTAATATATGGAAATAGCACCACCTGAATGCGGCGGTGCATAAATTCCTTATATGAGAATGGTCCCTCTACCGAGGTATGATAAAACAATCCAAATGCAGAGAGAAAGAAAAACGCAGGCACTCCAAAGCGAGAAAGAATTTCTAACACGCTGATGAGTTCTAAATTTACAAAAGGATTTTGCAATGCGTAAGATCCTACATGAATGCCGATAACACCGAGCATACAGAGGCCTCGCATATAAGTAATTTCCGGTAAAAACGCTTTTTTCATAGCCATTGCCTATTCACTATTGACCAGGTGCCACTGCAGGTGTCGGTACCACACGTGGACCTTGAGACTCTGTAGCTGGTTGTTTAACTACAGGAGGGGTAGATGTAGGTGTTTGAGGCGTTGCAGCTTTTTCAGGTTGTGCGGCTTGTGCTGGTACAGCCTGACCATTTGCTTTAGCAGCCGCTTCTGCCTTAGCCTTAGCTTCTGCTTCAGCCTTAGCTTTTGCTTCAGCTTCTCGTTTCAAGCGTAATTCTTTTTCAAGTGGTACCACTGGTTTGTCATAAACAGTGATATCCGTTTCAAATAGACGTCCCCATGGGAATGTAGCTTTTACTGTACGAGGATTGATTTTAAGGTATTTTTCAGCGAAATCTTGAATGCGTTCACCTAAGTAACTTTCAAGACGTTCATTTAATTCACCAGAGTAACGAACATTGTCTGTTCTGATAGAATCTTGCATACGATAAATATCTTTACGAATATTTGCTTGATATGCCCAGTTATCCAAATATTGTTGCGTCAACATATCACGATGACCTTCTGGACTCATAGATTTAAGCAATAATCCTTGAGCAATAGCGTAACCTACTGTGTTACTTGCTGTATTCCAACCATTATACGCACCGATTTTGTACAACAAATCTCGTTTATACATAGCGGATACCAATGTATTATCTGCACCATTATTGAAAGCAATATCTGCAACGCTTACGTTCACACCAGAGTCAACAGCTTGTTGAATGCGATCTACGAAAGCATTTGTAGAGTTGGAGATCATTGGGAAGTTTTCGAAGTTTTCAGACTCGCCTGTACTCGTAGTAAGAGGTGTATTAACAGCCAATAATACAGTTGGTTTACCTTGTGTCACCATCGTGCCACCTACAGCCTCAACGTGTTGAGCAATTGTTTTATCAATCGTTTGATCTTCGTAACCTGGCAATGTTTTACCTCCGCCACCGAGTGGATAAATTACGGAGAATGTAGGTTTTTCTGTGCTCACATCGGTACGGGAACGCGCCATCAACAAGAGACCAAGTTGGTCAGCACCAGGAAAGCTACCGTATTTTTCAACAGAAATATCCTTGGAATATTTGTTGAGGTAACGACCTTCTAGAGCGGATTGAGATAATTGAGATGTATCATCATGACCTAATGCAAAGTAGTCGAATACACCACTGCGAGTTTCATCAATCAACTCTTTGTTGATTTTCATATTTTTTTGACGGCGGTCAAACCAGTCTTGCAAGTATTCCACAGGAACAGAGGCTTGTAAGCTCATCAATTTTTGAGTTTCTTCTTGCGTTAAAGAGCCAGAATCTAATTTATCTTGTAATGCAGCAATTTGAAAGATTGTTGGGCCATATTCCGCATAGTAGGCCGGTTCAGTACCGCCACCACTCGCACGTGGGGAACGCATTACGGTGCCAAAGCCATAGATGCGTACATTTTTATTACGCGCTTTTAAACCTTCAATACGTTTCAAGCGATTTTGCAATGTGCTAAGTGGAATATTATGTTTACGAGAATCTACAAGACCTCCATAAATAAGAGTATCTGTACTTAATACCATAACATCAGCACGACCTGCATTTTGCTCTACCCAAGCCATAATTTGATCAGCTTGACCTTGGTACGTCTTACCAGAAATCAAGTGTTGAGGTGGTGTCAACACAGTCATACCCGCCTCACGAGCTGTATCGACTGTATATTGCAAACTTACAGGACGATCATCTTGAGGTACATATAATACGGTTTCTGCATCAATTTTGATGGATGTACCTGTAGCAATGGCTGTAACCATTAATGCTACTTTCAACCATTTATTTGTCATAAAGCAAATCTCCTTCTGTGTACACGAGTACTCTCGACTCGAAAATTAACTCTTATATAATACTCTTTTTTTCTGACACTTTTATGAAATACTTAATAGTATAATTATATCATTTACCTGTTATTTCTCAAATGCAGTGCCTTTAGCTTTAGCGCACTTTGGGTAAGCTCCAATTATATTTAATAGCTAGTAAACGGATAACTAGTACAACGGTAAACGCACCATATACAGCCTCTCCAACCCAGTTAGAAATAACCATTAAGTAATAAACGATGCCCCCAATAACACTAGGTAGAGCATACACATCTTCTTTCAAAACAGACGGAATCCGTTGAGCCAGCATATCTCGGATAATACCACCTCCAACGGCAGTAATAGTTCCTAATAAAACAATGAAAATTGGCAGCTCAGGATATAGTTTAAACCCTGCAGATGCTCCAGTTACTGTAAACGATGCTAGCCCCACAGCGTCGGCTAATAAATAGCTTGCTCGGCTACGAGGGCCCATAGCATGCTTGCGATAACGGCTGTTATAGATAATAAATACGATAATTGTTACGGAAATAACCACAGTTACATATACAATATTGCGTAACGAATTCGGCGGAAAATACCCCAAGAGAACATCACGCACAATTCCACCACCGATTGCCGTAGCCAGTGCCAATACAGCCATACCAAATATATCCATTCTCCGCGCCACCCCAACAAGTGCTCCGGAGATAGCAAAGGCAATAGTGCCAATCATATCAAATATATACCAAATAATATCCATAATACCCTCACACAATCTATTCGCATAACTTCGCACACTATGATAGACTTTATGTAAGATATTATACATTAAGAGGTATGAGAATGACAAAGAACATTACACCTATAGAGATTAAAAATATGGATGAGCGTAGCCGTGATGAATATTTTATGGGTTTTGCCCTAGAGGAGGCCCACAAAGCTTATGCTCTAGGAGAAATTCCTATCGGCGCCATTTTAGTTCAAAACAATACAATCATTTCACGCCACCATAATCGCCGCGAATTAGATCACGATGCAACGGCTCATGCAGAGGTGCTCGTCATCCGCGAAGCATGCGATGTACTCAAGCGCTGGCGGTTGACTGGTTGTACCCTGTATGTTACGATAGAGCCGTGTCCGATGTGCGCTGGAGCCATCATCAACAGTCGTATTGACCGTGTTGTATATGGTGCAAGTGATTACAAAGGAGGCGCTGTAGAGTCTCTTTTCAATGTACTCTCTCACCCTGGTTTAAATCATGAACCCGAATTAGCATCGGGGGTCCTTGGTGATGAATGTAGTCAAATCATGAAAGACTTTTTTAAAGAGCGCCGTAAAACACGGAGGAGTACCCAAGAGGCTGAAGGGTCCGCACTCGAAATGCGGTAGGTCGGGCAACCGGCGCGGGGGTTCAAATCCCTCCTCCTCTGCCATATAAAATATATAAAGCGCTAACCATGGTTAGCGCTTTTTTGCGAAGGGACCACTACTATGAAAAAATATTACCCTTATCTCATTACGGTGAGTCATATGATTAACGACTCCTGTCAAAGTGTATTACCTGCCCTCTTGCCATTATTTATCTACACTTATGGACTTAGTTTAGAGCAAGCAGGCTTTCTCATATTAGCCAATACAGCATTATCTTCATTGTTACAGCCATTATTAGGTTATGTCTCTGACAAGATCAATCAGCCACGGCTCATCGCCTTAGGTGTTCTGCTCTCTGCTTGTAGCACAGGTGCCATGGGTTTTGTAACCTCCTATGAAAGCTTACTTGTTTGTGCTACCTTAGCTGGTGTAGGCTCCTCTATCTTCCACCCTGAAGGAGCGAAAATCATGAATCGCCTCGGAGGTGGTAAAAAAGGTAAAGCCATGGGTACCTTCGCCATCGGTGGTAGCTCTGGTTTTGCCATCGGCCCACTCTTTGCGGGCTCTATTGCCTATACAGTAGGTCCTCATGGACTGGCAGCTTTCACCATAGTGGGTCTTATCATCTCAACAGTTTTATTCGTCCTCATGCCGCGCATAGTCACTCAAGCACGCACTATCGACCAAGCGGTAGCTATGGAAAACCCTACACTAGTGGCAAAGCCGCTAAAAAATTACTGGAAATACTTTGGTATCTTGTTTATTATCATCCTAAGCCAATCAGTAAACTTCCGCGTTATCAATGCATTTATTCCTATCTTCTGGACTCGTGAACTCGGCACTAGCCCAGAGCAAGGTAGCTTTGCATTAACCATATTCTTTAGTATCGGTATCTTCATGACATATATTGGCGGTCTATTAGGTGACAAATATGGTCCCATCAAAATCATTAGACTATCCCTATTGATTTGGTTGCCAGCTATGTTCCTATTAACAGAAGTGCCTACCTTCTCCCCTGTTATCATGATGCCTATAGCCTATATGTTACTACTCATGATTGGCGCTGCTAAAGCTCTTAGCTACAGCCCCGTTATCGTACTAGGCCAAACCTACCTTGCTAAAAGCATCGGCTTTGCGTCCGGTATTACCCTCGGGGTGAGCCAAACTATCGGCGGTATCATCGCACCTGTAGTAGGTAACCTTGCGGATACCTATTCTTTACCTGCCGCTATGATGACACTCGTACCATTCCTAGTAGTGGGTCTTGGGGCTTCATTGATACTTAAAGATCCTAAAAAATTACAATAAACAAAAAAAGAACCCTTCACGTGAACTGTACCCCAAAAATTGGACACAATTTTTGAAGGTACAGACCAACGAAGGGTTCTTTTTATATTCAGCTAACCACGTCACTTGCAGTTTAGTGTTTTAGCATTTCATTCAATATAACTACGTCCGTTTCTTTCATACCTTGTGCCACAGCACCAATACTGCGGATAGTTTCATCAACGGAGTATGCTACAAGGCCATCGCCTTTTTGGTAGTTTTTGTCAAGGCGAGCTTGTTTATATCCCATAAAGGCGCCATCAAGGGAAATTGCAATTTTACCTGCACAGGATGGTTTCGCACCATCACATACGATACCAGATAGACTTGCAAGACCATTTACAAGGGTATTCTCAATGATATCTTTACTATCACCTTTCAAAAAGGCTATGCCTGCTACGCTTACCACACCGGCAGATACAACGCCACAGTATGCAGACAATTTACCAATACCAGATTTAACGTAAAGAGTTAGCAAGTTAGCAAAGACGAGAGCGCGATACAATTCATCTTCACTTTTACCAAGTTCCTCGGCAGTCGTAATGATTGGTACAGACACGGTTAAACCTTGATTACCAGAGCCAGAGCAGATAACGACAGGCAATGGACAACCACTCATACGCGCATCAGAGCCAGCTGCGGCACGAGCCTTACATTTCGTTTCGAGAGATGGATTTTCTTCATCTAACAATAACAATTGTCCAATATTAGATCCATAATCATTGGATAGACCTTCCTTAGAAATTGCAGTATTATACTCAACTTGCTGTTTAATTTGAGGTAGGATACCAGAAATATCACCTGTTAAAGCAAATTCGTAAATGCTATCGAAGGTCATGGCATATTCTGTTTTAGCCGCTTTCTTGATTTCATTGACTGTTTCAGAGACAATCTCGCCATCTACTGATACATAGGTTACATTCGTATGGTCATTTTCAATGCGAACAACCGCTGTATGTTCATCTGTTTCTGCAGTGATTTCTATATATAGATTATCTACGCCTTCAGCAAGTGAAACGGTACAGAAGTTAGCATCAAGCAATGTACCAAGCCATTTGCGATCTTCGTCTGTAGCAGATTCCAACACCTCAAGTTCACGCTCTGGATGACCTACAATAGCACCCAGTGTAGCGGCCGCCGTTAGTCCTTTTCGCCCCCCAGAATTTGGAATGACTACAGATTTTACATTTTTAATAATATTCGCGCTGCATCTTGCGTGAATGCGGTTAGGAAATTCATCTAAAACAGAGACTGCCTTCGCAGCCGCATAAGCCAATGCAATTGGCTCAGTACAACCGAAGGCAGGACGCATCTCTGACTGTAACAAAGAAATATAATTCATCTTATACTTCCGCAATAATTTCCACTTCCACCAAAGCACCTAATGGAAGGTCTTTTACGGCTACGCAAGAACGAGCTGGTTTAGAAGTGAAATATTTAGCATACACTTCGTTGAATGCTTTGAAGTCAGCGATATCAGCCAAGAAGCAAGTTGTTTTAATAACTTCGGAGAAGTCTGAACCTGCTTCAGCCAATACAGCATCAATGTTTTTACATACTTGTTCAGTTTGCTCTACGATGCCACCATCAACAATAGAACCAGTTGCAGGATTGAGTGGAATTTGACCAGAAGCGAATAACAAACCGCCTACTACTTTAGCTTGAGAGTAAGGACCTACTGCTGCTGGTGCTTTTTCTGTGAAAATTGTTTTCATGATAATTCTCCTTTTATAAATAAATATAAATTAATATGACTATGTTTAAGGCGCAAAACTCATTTTATTTCCTCGATATATATGACTTACCTCAATATATCACATATTACATAAAAATACGTATATAACCTATTATTTAATTGATTTAAATGCATTATCAAATATTGGTTTGAAATAATCACGTTGTACATCAGTTGTTATACCTACATACAACACCGGTTTTCCTGGCTTCAACACAAATGCAGCATTTGCATAGAGTGGAGTTTGTACATTTCCATCTGCATATAACAAGCGAGAGCTTGCAGCATACGTTTGATATTTTGTGCCAGCCACCGGATGTACTTGTTCTGCATTTTCTACGGTTAGAGTTCTAAGTGTCTTAGGCATAATCGTTGCTTTTTGGGGATCACGACTAGACACATTAATAGGTCCATTCAAAGGAACTACTGTTGTGCTAGTAGGAATCTGTTTATTTATTGTTCCTAATAAAAGTTGCTCTGTTACAGGATCAATTTGACCTTTATCAAGAGCGGTCATAGCAGCTATAAACATAGGGTCATTAGCCTTTTCTTTAGCCACTTGTTGCGCTATTTGTTTAACATCTACAGCTACTACGAATGCATCTTTTTGACCAGTTTTATCTGCCCCTTGTAATTGGTATACATCAAAATTAGTACCAAAATTTTGGAAAAATTCTTTAGCCATCATATTGGTCATCGTAGATTTTGAAGGATTCTGTTGCATTTGTTTCTCTACAAAATCACGAGTATTTGTTTTAGACGCAGAAACAATATTTACATTATTAGGTACTACCATAGAGCCCCCAATAGTTTGTACATCCTTGGCAAAACTAATACTTGATACAGTTCCTAATAAGCATGCAGTACAAGCCAATACTTTCAAAGATTTCATATTATTTACCTCCCTTGAGAGATTGTGTTTGATACATATGATTCAATTCATTAGTCCAATAATCATGACTAGAGTCGTCAGACATTAAAAGCTGTAAAGATACACCCTTATCTGTAGGAACAGCATATCCAATTAAGGAGTAAGTGTTTCTAAAGCCATCATAGCTAAGACCACCTCGCAAATCACCAGTCACAGCCGTACCATAGCGCGTTTGAACAGGTTTATACGCTACATGAGTTGCATCGACACGCAATTGTTTCGTCATAAACTCTACATAGGAAATGAACTCTTGTTTATCCTTTGTAGATGTTTTCTTATCTGTAGCAAGCATTTTATCAACAGCACCCATAATTTGAGCAGGTATTTTATCATTTATCGTCTTCAAATCTTTTGATAACTTAGCACCTTCAACCGTGTTGCTTTTTAAGCCTTGTAATTGTTGTTGAGCCGTTTCTTTAGAGTAAGATTCCACATGTTTAGAGATGGAGTGCTTTAATGCAGCCTTTTCCGCATCTGATCCCTTCTCTAAAATAGTTTTATTCATACCTATAACTTGATCAATAGCATTTTTAGAATAGTTAATAACAATTAAACTACCTGTATGATGACCTTGTTTATCAGTACCTTGCAATTGATAGAAGGAGTAACCATCAAGAAAATCCCCCTTCACTGGTTCAACAGCTACACCAGTCTGTGCTTTCACAACATTATTAATAGTATCAACAGCAGATTTATTTGCTACTTTGAGAAATTTATCTTGTTCTTGATTACGCAATCTTGCATCAGTAGAAATGTGCATAACTTCTACAGCTTTCACAGTTGGGGAGGTACTGCCGTACATACCATAACCTAAATCAACCGTATCAGCACATGCCACTGCCCCCATACCCACAGTTAAACAGGTAGCACAAGCCAATGTCATCATCTTTTTATTGAGAGTTCTCATAAGACACCTCACCTTTTTAACAATACACTATGTATAGATTGTTAGATAATCTGTGCAGTATATATTAAGAGTTTAAAAGATAATCTATACTGCATATATAAATTATTATACTATAACGACATATATAACTGTATAGTATAATTTACAAGCTTATCTTTCTGCTATACAATACATAAATAGACATGTAAAGATGATATATGTATGAGAAATGGAAAGGAGTGCACACTCGGTGTGCTTTTAATATGATACAAGAATTAATTTTCCTCACCAGGCCTCGCACATTAGCTGCTGCATTAGGGCCTACCATTTTAGGTGCTGCTTTTAGTTATTATGCATTTGGCGCTACTCAGGGTACAGGTCTTGCCATTTTCCATACAGTGCTCATATTTTTAGCTGTTGTAACAGCCCAAATTGTAGCAAATTTATGGAATGAATATAAAGACTTTAAATCTGGACTCGATGCTGGTCAAAAGGTAGGTAATGCTGGTTCTATCACGCGTGGCGCTATAACACCAGAACTCATTATAACAATGATTAAAGTACTCATGTTTGTACCCATTATCATTGGTCTTTATTTATCTGCTACTATAACTTGGTATTACATCCCTATAGGCTTCTTATGTATTCTAATTAGTTTCCTTTACTCTGGCGGTCCAAAACCAATTTCTCGAACACCCTTTGGAGAAATTTCCTCTGGTATCGCTATGGGTTTTGCCATCGTACTCATTACAGGCTATGCCTGGACACGAGAATTATCCTTAGCTCTGTTAATTCCTGCAATTCCATCTACATTGTTAGTTGGTTCCATCATGTTGACGAATAATATCCGAGATATTAGAAATGATGAAAACCATGGACGTCACACATTGCCAATCGTGCTTGGTCGTGAAAGAGCGCTCAGCTTAATGAGTATCTCATATATTTTCAATTTTATTTGGATCATTGCTTGGATTATAATAGGCCATATGACATGGTTCGCCTTATTAGCATTCCTTGCGGCACCACTAGCTTTCAAAACAATTCATACATTATCTACCAATACAGATGAGTTCCAATTAGATAAGGCTATGGGCACTACCGCTGGGGCAGCCATGATTTATCAACTAATGTGGGCGATTGGACTTATTATGGGGAAATTATTTTAAAAAATGAACATACTTATATTATAGGTTCTCCATAGTTTTTAGTTATGGAGAACCTATAATAATTCCTTCTTGATAGATAGGAAATTATTTAGTACTATAGATTTAATATTTTATATGTAATTATTGTATAAGGAGTGTGTGTAATGAGAAAATTTTTAGCATTAGCAGCTACTGTAATCCTTGGCGGTGCTTTATTAATCGCAGGCTGCGGTAACGACAACAAACAAGCTACTAGCGATGGTAAACAAGTATTAAAAATTGGTGCAACAGCAGTACCTCACGCAGAAATTTTGGAACAAGTTAAACCGATTTTAGCAAAAGATGGTATCGAATTAAAAATCACAGAATTCACTGATTACAACACACCTAACTTGGCTTTAGGGGACAAAGAAATTGATGCCAACTTCTTCCAACACGTACCTTACATGGAGGAATTCGCAAAAGCTCACAAACTTGACTTAGTATCTGTTGGTGGTGTTCACCTTGAGCCAATGGGTTTATACTCCCGTAAAATCAAAGATTTGAAAGATCTTCCAAAAGGCGCTAAAATCGCTATTCCTAATGACCCTACAAACGGTGGTCGTGCATTATTGTTGTTACAAAAGCAAGGTCTAATTACATTAAAAGACTCTACAAACATCTTATCTACCGTACAAGATATTACTGCGAACCCTAACGAATATCAATTCGTAGAATTAGAAGCAGCACAAGTACCTCGTTCCCTTGACGATGTAGCTTTAGCAGCTATCAACACTAACTTTGCATTAAACGCAGGTCTTAACCCTGGCAAAGATGCATTGGCGATTGAAACTAACGATTCCCCTTACGTTAATATCGTAACTGTACTTAAAGGTAATGAAAATGACCCTCGCATCAAAAAATTGATGGCTGCACTTCATAGCCCTGAAATTATCAAATTCATCCAAGAAAAATACCAAGGTGCTATTGTTCCTGCATTTTAAGGTATACTAAAAAGAGACCACATAGGTGGTCTCTTTTTTACATATTATCGGCCCTAAATCTAAAAGGTAATAGTCCTTCTAAATCAACAACTGTATAGTCCCCTCTTAAATTCGCCATTATAATACGAGGTATTTCAAATTCAGAAATCACCTGACGGCAAGCACCACATGGGGCACAGGGTCCTTCCGTATCAGCAACTACAGCAAGGGCTTTAAATTTTGTTTGCCCTTCTGATACGGCCTTAAATATAGCAGTTCGCTCCGCACAATTAGTTAATCCATAAGAAGCATTCTCTATATTACACCCCTCATAGATGCTCCCATCCTCGCAAAGAAGGGCTGCGCCCACGCCAAAATGTGAATAAGGACTATAGGTTTTATCGCGAGCCACAACAGCACGATTGATGAGCTTTTGAATATCCTTTTCTTTCATATTGCACTCCTCACTCTACAATATCAAGTATAGTATCCATTACTTTAGATGCAGTATCACCAATAGTAATAGCCGCCAAATAGGTCTGAGCCGCATTAGTGAATAAGCTTTCATCAGAAGCATATAGTGTGGCTATCCTTTCACCCATGCTAACGGCGTCCCCAGTTTTTTTGTGCATTACAATACCTGCACTATAATCGATAGGACCATCTTTAACCGTGCGACCTGCCCCTAGCATAACGGATGCAATGCCACATCGTTCTGTATTCATACGGGTAATATAACCATCTTGAGGCGATGTTACATCATAGGTAAACTTACCTATTGTTAATACACGGTCATCATCGATAACTCTGCTGTCTCCACCTTGGGCTTCAATCATTAAACGTAATCGCTCTAGGGCTGCGCCAGAATCTAGTGCTTGTTGCACACGATTAAGAGCAGTTTCGTAATCACACATATGGCTCAATACGAGCATATGAGCTGCCATGATAATACATTCATGCGTTAAATCCTCTGGACCATGACCTTTCAACGTATCAATAACCTCGCGAATCTCCAAAGCATTTCCAATAGCATGGCCTAACGGTCGATCCATATCCGTCAAAATAGCCTTAACTGAACGGCCATTTTCCTTTCCAATATCTACCATTGCTTTAGCCAATTCACGAGCATCCTCTATGTTTTTCATAAAGGCGCCACTACCAACCTTTACATCTAACAAAATTGCTTGTGCACCAGAAGCCAGTTTTTTGCTCATAACAGAGGATGCAATAAGAGGGATGCTATCAACAGTTCCCGTCACATCACGCAAAGCATATAGCTTTTTATCAGCAGGTGCAAGCCCTTCCGACTGACCTATAACAGCAAGACCGATTTTATTAACTTGATCGATAAAAGCATCTTGCTCTAAAGATACCTTTAAATTTGGAATAGATTCCATCTTATCAATAGTGCCGCCTGTATGACCAAGTCCACGTCCAGACATCTTAGCCACCTTGCCGCCACAAGCGGCTACGAGAGGCGCAATAATAAGTGTTGTCTTATCCCCTACACCACCTGTACTATGTTTATCTACGGTAATCCCATCAATATTCGACAAATCTACCATATTACCTGATTGAGCCATAGCCAAGGTCAAGGTTCCTAGTTCGCGAGCGTTCATACCATTAAAAACTATGGTCATCAAGAGCGCACTCACTTGGTAATCAGGGATTTCCCCCTTTACATAGCCATCTATGACAAAGCGGATTTCCTTATCTGATAACGGCAAGTTCGCCCTTTTCTTCAGAATAATATCATACATACGCATAGTTACACCGCCATTCTAAGAAACCACCTAAGCATAGCCTAGGTGGTTTTCTATTATACTTCTTCGTTCAAGTGATTCTTTAGCAACTCTACAGCTGCACTGGCTCCAATTCGGCTACAACCTTCTGCAATATAGGCTTTCATATCCGTAATAGAGCGAATACCACCAGCGGCCTTGATCTGTACATTAGGACCAATATGCTTTTTAAAGAGTCTAATATCTTCAAGGCTTGCACCGCCGCTACCAAATCCAGTAGATGTTTTAATATAGTCTGCACCACCATTTATAATACATTTGCAAAGCGCTACCTTTTCAGAATCTGTAAGATAACAAGTTTCGATAATAACTTTTAAAATCTTATCACTACAAGCTTTCTTAAGCGCCTCAATTTCGCTAGTTACTGCTTCAAAATCACCTTGCTTTACATCTCCAAGATTAATTACCATATCAATTTCAGAAGCGCCCTCTTCAATAGCCTGTTTCGTTTCGGCTACCTTTACCTCTGTTGTTTCATATCCTAAAGGAAAGCCGATAACGGTACATATGTTAAGTTCTGGATATGCTTCATGGGCGGATGCTACAAAGTCTGGAGGAATACAAACAGATGCAGTTTTATACCTTAAACCAGCTTCACAGACTTCTTTTATATCATCCCATGTAGCTGTAGGACGCAATAATGTATGATCTACATAAGCTAATAATTCTTTACCCAACATAGTACCTCTCCTTACTAAAAGAACGACATTTGCTCTGGTTCTGGCTCTTTATGTAATGCATCTTGAGCAGAGCGATTTTTATCATCAATGAATGGTTCTAACGGTACGCCTGTAATCTTTAATAAATCTGGTAAGCTATTAACGCCTTTCAACTTAGCAGCTTCTAATACAACCTTTGCACAAGTCTCCGCATCATCCAGTGCATAATGATGTTTAAACTCAACTCCAATGTATGCGGCCATTGTATTCAACTTATGATTAACTAAATCAGGCCATACAGCACGTGAAAGTTTAACTGTACATGCATAATCTAGTTCTGGCCAAGGGATTTTATAATAATCTAAAGTAGCACGCAATACGTTCATATCGAATTTCGCATTGTGAGCCACCATAATATTCCCTTTTAAATGGTTTTCATAAATGGCATTCCACAACTGATCAAAGGTCTTTTCATGAAGAACATCCTTCGGTTGGATACCATGAATTTCAATACATTCATCATCAAAACTCATAAATGGTGGTTTGATGAGACTATATGCCTTTTTAGTAATTTGTCCATCCTTTACGGTAATAACCGCCAAGGAGCACGCACTATTTTTAAATTTATTTGCTGTTTCAAAGTCTAATGCAACAAAATCTAACATAGGACTCCTTTCAAAATCTATATATAAGAATTATATTCATTTACTCTACTTATTATAGCATGAAATAGACTATAATCTACTGTTCAAAGGTGAACAATAATCACCTCATTCACACCGATTTTAATTGACAGATAGGCCCTCAGTATGTGAAAATTATTTAGATATGTATGTAGTATGGAGGTTGCAACATGGCAGATGACAGATTAATCGTTGCCCTTGACGTATCCACGATGGATGCAGTGAAAGAAATCGTATTATCCCTCGGTGATTCGGTTAGCTTTTACAAGGTCGGTATGGAGCTATTCTATGCCGAAGGAGCAAAAACAATTCATTTTTTACAGGAGCAAAACAAACAGGTATTTCTTGATTTAAAATTGCACGACATTCCAAATACCGTAGCCCATGGCGTTTCTTCTTTAACACGTCTCGGTGCTAGTTTAATTACTCTACATGGTCAAGGTGGTCCTGTCATGATGAAAGCTGCTGTTGAGGCAGCTCGTGAGAGTGGGGAGAAACTAGGCGTTGAGCGACCAAAATTATTAGCCATCACTGCTTTAACTAGTTTCGACGATGAATCTTGGACTGCTATCGGTGGTCAGCTACCGATTTCCGACCAAGTCATTCGCCTTGCAAAACTCGCTAAAGACTGTGGTATGGATGGTGTTGTATGTTCCGCATTAGAAGCTAAAATGATTCGAGAAGCATGTGGCGATGACTTCCTCATCGTTACCCCTGGTATTCGCCCTTCCTTTGCAACAACAGACGACCAAAAACGGGTTGCTACACCAGCTAGTGCTTTACAAGATGGAGCATCTCGCCTTGTTATTGGTCGACCTATTACACAAGCTGAAAACCCTCGTGAAGCGGTTCGTTTAATTATTGAAGAAATGGAGAAAGTATCCAAATGATGACAGAACAAGAAGTAAAACAATTACTGATCGATACTCAAGCTATTTTAGAAGGCCACTTCCTTTTGACATCTGGTCTCCACAGTCCAATGTACGTTGAAAAATTTAATGTGTTACAACATCCAAAATATACTGAAAAACTTTGTAAAGAATTAGCTGAACGCTTCCGCGATCAAAATGTGGAACTTGTTATTGGACCTATGACCGGCGGCATCTTACTTGCTCACGAAGTAGGTAAAGCTCTTGGCACTCGTGCTATCTTCACAGAACGCGAAAAAGGCGTTATGACATTACGTCGTGGCTTTAAAATCGAACCAGGCACAAGGGTACTTATCGTTGAAGATATCGTAACTACTGGTGGTTCTGTACAAGAAGTAGTAAATGTGGTAAACCAATCCGGTGGTGAAATCGTAGGTGTAGGACTTCTTGTTAACCGTTCTGGGGGCAAAGCAGAATTCGGTGTACCTCACGAAAAGGTACAAGCATTACTTAATCTTGAAGTTCCAACTTATAAACCTGAAGAATGCCCTCTTTGCAAAGATGGCATAGCTATGACAGAACGCGGTTCTAAACACATCAAATAAATTTTTAACGACCTATATGCATAGGTCGTTTTTCATTAGGAAGTTAATAAAATATTCCCAGCCCATCAAGTACTATCTAATATTTATAAATAGATACAAAAAGAGCTCCTTCGCTAAGGAGCTCTTTTTGTTTGTGTGTAGTTATTGTGTGTAAGAGAGAGATTCTGATACGAATGTATCACGTAGAGTGTATGGCTCTACGGTGGCCATGAATGCACTTTCATGACCACGGTCTCTATTATTTTATGAAAGAAAAGGACTCATAAAATATGGTTAGTTTTGTGTAGTTTGTGGTGCACCTTGACTAGTTTGTTGTTGTGGTGCATTACCATTATGTCGATCACCATGAGGAGGCTGACCTTGTGGTGGCACTTGATGATTATTACATTGTTGTCTCATTCGATGGTTTTGACCTTCTGGTCTCATAGATTGATCGTTATCTTTTCGATGCATATTATCAACTTGATGATTCATTGTCATATGCTCCATTCGATCTTGTCTATGCATTTGGTTATTTTGATTTTCTAGTAGCATATCACATTTTTTATCTTGGAAATTGTTTGCATCATCATGATTTCGTTCTACTAAGAAGTTCATCTTGATTGGCTCATTATTATTTTGTACGTCATTAGTAGAAGCAAATGTTACACCGCCAATCCCATATACTGCGGTTAATACTGTAGCAATTAAAAGTTTTTTCATATTTTCACCTTTACCTAATATTCAAATACGATTAAAACAACTATATCCTCAGATAGATCTAACTCTATATCTATTAATATCTTAAAACATACGGCCCAATCTATATTACCAATCTATATTAATAGTTTTATATATTAATTAAGCTTGTGTATCACCATTAGGTGCCTGTTCTGAAGCATTACCATTAGGTTGCTAACCTTGAGATGGTTGGCCTTGTGGAGGCATTTGACCATTTTGATGCATATACTGACCATTATTTCGTCCCATACCATCTTGAGGCATCATTTGGTTTTGACAATTTTGGTACATATGTTGACCATTATTTGGCCCCATACCATTTTGAGGCATCATTTGATTATTTCCATCCATCATATGTTGGTCCATATGCATATTAGAACCATCATGTCTATGTGGTTTTCTAAACTGTTGTTCATTGGTTTTCATCCATTCACCAAAATTTGGTAGATCATTTACAGCAAAGGATGTACCTACCCCTACAGCACTGATTACAGTTAGAATGGCAGCAATTATAATTCGTCTCATAGGTCCTCCTTAATCTACATTGCTGAAATAACGTTCGCGTACACCACGAAGTTCAATACCAATAAAGATACATGTAAGGCCCCCAAAGAGACCTACACCACCAAGTGCAACTAAAGTTACCAATGATAATGCAGGAAATGCCGTTACATTCTCGAATGGTTGCCAAGAGCTACCTAATAAATACAGGATTGCCGGCGTAATAATAAATATAAGAACCCCCACAATATATGATAAACCACTACCTATGGATAATAAGGTTTTAGATGCTTTTTTAGCCATTCCTGGTAACTGCGGCAATAAACGCTCTTTGTAGTCATCAAATCTAGCATAAATTTCTTGCATATTAACAGATTTACTTTCACCACCATCTTGACTCAATGTATCTGTAATAATACCTGCATCTACATAGGATGCATAGATTTCCTCTGGAGTACCTAACGATTTAATGATTTCACTATCCGTAAGGCCTTTTTCATAACCTACGGCAAAGTGTTCCTCATAAACCTCTATAATACTCTCTACATCGGCAACGCGCGCTTTTTTGAAAATATTGCGCAATGCCTCTAAAAAGCTATTTTTGTCCATTATAGTCGACTCCTTTCAACAGGATATTGATGACACCAGAAAATTCATCCCATTCTTGGCGCATCTGATTGTATGCTGCACGGCCATCTGCCGTGATGTGATAATATTTTCGAGATGGTCCTGTGGAGGACTCCTTCAAATAGGTCTCAACATACTTTTCTTTCTTTAATCTATTAAATAATGGATATATCGTTCCTTCGGAAATCTCAATATACTCCGAAATAGTGCTAACAATTTCATATCCATAGCGATCGTCTTGTGTTAATAATGCTAGTACTAGCATATCCATAACACCTTTTTTTAATTGAACTTGCATAGTTCCTCCCTTTAGGCTGTGCCTACTGGCCAATGTGAAAGCTCTCTTACGGTCACTATCATGTACTGACAAATACATAATAACACAAGGTACCTCGGAATACAAGGTACCTTGTTAAAAATATATTTCACAAAATATAAATTCACGCTCTTAACAGCCTAAAAATTCAGATATTATCTGCTTTTATAAGGCAAAAAAATTTTCTTAATTTTTTCTAATTTTACCTATGTTAGCCTATATGTATCGCACATACCTCGGCTACAACATAAAAATCCCCATCCAAGGGATGAGGATTTTCATTGATTTTAAAATAATCTATTTATTCTAACATCAGTAATTTATTTTGAAGTTGCTTGGCCTAATTTAATCTGTGTGCTCTTCATTTTGCCATTGTGAGTATAAGATACCAAAACTGTATCACCAGGGCTCTTAGCGTCAATTCTCTCTTTTAATTCAAGTAATGTAGTGATATCTTTGCCATCAATTTGAGCAATCGTATCACCTTCTACTAATCCAGCTTGTGCTGCAGGGCCTGTCGAGTCTAATTGTACAATAAGAAGTCCTTCCCCTTCATAACTTACATTATTGCGTGCTGCTGTTTGACGATCTACGGCCCACACACCGATATACGGGCGAATGACCTTACCATTTTTAATAATAGAATCAACGATAGTCATAGCAGAATTAATTGGAATAGCAAAGCCCATACCTTCAATTCCCTCTTTAGAGATTTTAGAGCTATTGATACCAATTAACTCTCCATCTGCATTAATGAGAGCACCGCCTGAGTTACCTGGATTAATGGCTGCATCAGTTTGAATCAATGGGAATCGTTGACCTTGATCATCAATTGTACGTGCTAAGGCACTAATAACACCAGAAGTAACTGAACCTTTAAACTCAAGACCTAAAGGATTGCCAATAGCAATAGCTGGCTCCCCTACTTGTAAGGAGTCAGAGTCCCCAATTTTTATAGGTTTAATATCTTTTGGAGGTTTAATTTTTACAACTGCTAAATCCGTCTGTGAATCTGAACCTATAACGGTCCCCGTCACCGTACTGCCATCAGATAATGATACTGTAACCTCCCCATTTTTAGCCCCCGCCACAACATGTTTATTTGTTACAATATGTCCATCATTATCGATAAGCACACCGGACCCAACACCTTCTCCAGCATAGATAGTACGGTTAAAAATATCCTTTTGAAATACTTGTGTCGTAATCCCTACTACAGCAGGCCCAGATTCTTTAGCCGCTTGTACTACATAGGTATTACGCGTTTCAGTAATAGGCTTAGTCTGTTTAGTTTGTTCTCTCACGTTTGTTGGTTGCGTATTAACAGGGCTGCCAAAGAAATAGTATCCTCCGCCTACCCCAATACCCAAAGCAAGAATACACGCAATTACTGTTTTCTTATATTTTGAAAATGTCATGTAGATCTCCTTATATTCTTCTTAATATTCTTCTACATCACCCATAACTTCTTAATGATGATTATAAAAGTTAAGATTAGAACCAAATCATAAATCATATAATTATGATGCTTTATAAATACGCCACGTCTCACACTAATTCAAATCATCTCAAAATTAATTTTATAAAATTGATTTTGATGAACCTATTATAGTACGCCTGCTTTTACAATGCAAGATATCAATTTATAACTTTTCTTATAAAAGTATAATTATTATAACCGTATATCCTCCACTAGATAAATACCTAGAATCCTGAAAGATGCTGTATAAAATGTATTCAAATATCTAAAATCTAAAAAACATAAAGGGCATTCACTAGCCGTCGCTAGCAAATGCCCTTTATGCATATAGTTTGAGAGTGTAAGGACTGTTGAGAGAGAGAGTATATGTGATCTAGATAAGCTTTAGAGAGAACTTATTAAGAGAGAGAAGTTAAAATATTACTTATCTAGAGTCATAATCAGCCTTACTTAAATAAGTATACATGGAATATCTAAACTATCAAAGTAACTATATAAACAATTCTTAAACCTTTGATTATATCTCTATAATAAAATCTCTATGAAGTCATATCTAATCAACAGCCACGAATAACGTGAGTATAATGTGAATGCATATTTTCGATACTAAACGAATTTATACCCTACGCCCCATACTGTAATAATATGCTTACTATCAGATGGATTATCCTCAATTTCTTCACGTAAACGATTAATATGAACCGCTACAGTTGCATAATCACCATAGGAGTCAAGTCCCCATACACGAGAATATAATTCTTCTTTGCTAAATACAATATCACGGTTACGCATCAAGAATTCTAACAACTGGAATTCTTTCTTTTTGAGATGAACCTCTTTTTCATTCACCCATACTTTCATCATCTTAGGATCGAGACGAATTTCACCGGATTGAATAGCGTTAGTTTCCATTGCATCGCGCTCTGTTAAACGTTTATATTGCGCCAACATAGCTTTAATCTTCGCAATCAATACAGATGGAGAGAATGGCTTTTCAATATAATCATCAGCGCCTACGCCTAAACCACGGATTTTATCGATATCGTCAAGGCGCGCAGTTACCATAACGATTGGTACACGAACTTTGTCACGAATTTGGCGACAAACTTCAAAACCATCCATTTCTGGCAACATAACATCAAGGATAATAAGGTCTACAGGAGTATTCAATGCTGCTTCAATGCCATCTGTACCATTAGTCATAATAGTTACATCATAGCCCGCCACCATTAAATAATCACGCTCAATATTGGCAATATCCAAATCGTCTTCAATAATTAAGATATGTTCACTCATGATTCTTCTCCTTGCTTAGGAAACTCTAATATAATACGTAGACCATGTGGCCTTACATTTTCAATCATAACTCGGCCTTCAAAGATTTCCATAATTCGACGGATAATCGACAATCCTAGGCCACTACCTTCTTGAGGATTCGTACGAGACGAATCTACACGATAGAATGGGCGCATCAGACGCTCTAGAGATTCTGGCGGTACACCTGGACCATCATCACTGATGACACAATATACAAAATCATCATCACTCGTTACATCTATGACGCAATGACCAATATCGGCCATTTTATACTTAGCACTATTGTTCAACACATTCTGCAAAACTCGTTGTAACAATTGTGGGTTAGCATTGATAAAAGGTGTTTCCGTAGCTATACGGGCCTTAATCTCAAGCCCCTTCGATTGATACGGAGCTAAATGATCTTCTACAAAGTCATGCACAAACTGACCTAATTCAATTCGCTCAGACGGACGAGATTCTTTTTTATAGTTCAATGTTGTTATGAGGAATAGTTCCTCTAACATAGAATCCAAATCATTGGCCCGCTTCAAAATAATCCCCATATATCTTTTTTGTTGCTCTTCCGTTGGTGCAATACCATCACGAACACCTTCAGCATAAGCTTTAATAGCCGTCAACGGAGTTCGTATATCATGAGATATACCAGCGAGTAGCTCTTTCTGTTGTTCTTGTTCCATTTCAATCTGACGATTTGCCATTTCTAACGACTTTGTCATGTTCTTAACGTGAATCATGATAAACCGTGTAACAAATCGGTTAATAGCAAAAAATGTAACAATAAAGAGCAATATGGAAACTACGATAATATAAAAAGATACGGATTCCATTAAGCTATCACTACCATGGGTAGCACGCCTAATCGCAATATGGTATACATAGGAATGACGTCCATCGTACTTTCTCATTTCATAAACGAAAGTATTATTGGATTGATATACGATGCCCTGTAATTCAGGATTAACATCAATAAGACCAACAATGGCAGAAGCACTATAGATTTGTGGATTACCGTAGTTATACACCATACTTCCTTGATCAAGTACTTCAACATATACTTCCTTTGGATCAAGTAGGCTATAGCTAGGCTTAACCAAGCTATTAATTAGATCATTTTCTAACCCATAAAAGGTAATGGTTTCAGTTATTCGACTGACACTTTTAAACTGTTGTTCCTGCTCAATACGCAAATAGTAACCGGCATTGGCCAATATGCGCAAACCTGTAAAATATAGCAAAAATAAGATGATTGCTATTAAAATAGGTACAACAAACAGCACAACATTGGATATCCAAATTCGTATTTGTAAATTCACAGGATTACCTCAATATCATAAATAGTAGATACTCTCTATAGTTTACGCTATTTTTAATACTTAACGCAAGTAAAACACGCAAATATCCAACATATTTTTCACTATTCTTTCATACGTAGTTTATAATTGACTGATTATTCAAAGGTACCTCAACCCTTTTAATATCTAATACTTTTCGTAAAAATTATATTTTCACACGCATCCATGTATCTTATGGCGATATGAAAAATGGTAATATCTGATATTTCATCAGTTTCTTAGTCTCCCCTTTTAATAGGAACTTGTCTATACTATTTATAAAAAAATAAAATATAAAATATAAAACAACTATTGAATCTCTTCATTTAATAAAACAAAATATATACTGGATTATACTATTTCTCTATGAGGATAGTTTAAATATGGTCAAAAAAAAAGAGGATTCCTAAGAATCCTCTTTTAAAGTTTGGATTAACGACGATTTGCATCGAAGAAGTTGATAGCAACTTCTGGGAACATAGCGTAAGTCAATACGTCTTCATCAGTGATACCATTGTAGCCTTTGGAAGCTAAATCTTGACGGTAACCTTCCAATTCAGGTTCAATAAGATCTGCAGGACGGCAAGTGATAGGTTCTTCATCACCAATAATAGTACGACGAATATCATCGGAGATAGTACCAGGTAACGCACCATATTTACCGCGTACAAGGTCTTTAACTTCGTTAGGAACCATTTTGTAACGGTCGCCCATCATAACGTTCATCATAGCCATTGTACCAACGATTTGGGATGTTGGGGTTACCAATGGAGGGTAACCCAAGTCTTCACGAACGCGTGGCATTTCATCCATAACGTCGAAGAAGCGATCGCCCATACCCATTTCGTTCAATTGGTTTTGAGTATTGGACAACATACCGCCAGGAATTTGGTAACGACGAACAGCTGGGATTACATCGCTAGCTGGTTTCAAGTTGAATTCTTCAGCGATTTGTTGTTTTACTTTACGGAAGTGGTCAACTAATGGAATGTATTTATCAAGGTCAAGACCAAGATCCCATTCAGTACCCTTGAACATTTCGATCATAGGTTCAGTAGCTGGTTGGCTAGTTGCATGAGCAAATGGAGAGATAGCAGTATCGATGATATCTACGCCAGCTTTAGCAGCTTCCCAGTATGTAGTACTTGCAAGGCCGCAAGTGAAATGACTGTGCAAGTCGATTGGCAATTCGCCGAAACGTTTTTTGAAAGTAGAAACCAAATCATATGCATCAGCAGGTCCTAACAAACCGGACATATCTTTGATACAAAGGGAATCAGTACCCATTTCTACCAAAGTTTCAGCTACTTTCAAGAAGCTTTCAGTTGTGTGAACTGGAGAAATTGTGTATACCATAGCGGATTGAACGTGTGCACCAGCTTTTTTGGAATACTTAATAGCAGCTTCCATATTGCGTGGGTCATTCAATGCGTCGAAAATACGGATACGGTCGATACCATTTTTTACAGCCGCATTACAAAATGCTTCTACTACGTCGTCGGAGTAGTGTTTATAGCCCAACAAATTTTGACCGCGAAGCAACATTTGCAATGGGGTATTTTTCAAATTAGCTTTCAATTTGCGAAGGCGTTCCCATGGATCTTCATTCAAGAAACGAAGACAGCTGTCATAAGTAGCGCCGCCCCAACATTCAAGAGCTTCATAACCAATATCATCTAAAAGGCCGAGCACTGGTTCCATTTGTTCGTAGCGCATACGTGTTGCCAAAATAGATTGATGACCGTCACGAAGAACGGTTTCGCAAATTCTTAATTTTTTAGCCATGTTAATCCTCCAAATCGAAATAGTCTGTGTATGTAACTTTATACACTCATCAAACAACTATCTCATACCTATTTTTTTTACGATTTTTTCGATGTCTGCTCACACTAGCCAAACGCGCTAAAATCGTAATACATACTTATATTAGACTACTTATAAAATTCTTTGTCAACAACCACATTATGCTATTTACTCATGATTTCATGTATACAAAGATGATTTTTTCGTGATGAACATCACAAAAAACTGCAGAGGAACTAGAGTTTAGCATGTATGTTTAATCAAATTAATTTTTTTGTAATTGCTCATTTTAATGAGAAACTAAAAATTATATCGTAATAATTTTTAGTTATTATTAAATACTTTTCAAAATATATCGGTATTTATAAATGTAGTAATTCGATAAACATCGGTATGCTTATGAGTTCATCAATTTTATTAATAACTTAGTCGATATTTTTAAATGCATAAACATACAAAAGAACCTGTCCATTTACGGACAGGCTCTGACGTAATCTTTAAAATTTAAGAGTTCCCATTATACGCATTACTTCTCAGGCTTAACCTTTTTAGGCGCAGTTTCAAGGACAATATTTTTACCTTCCCGTTTTACTTGAATAGAAAAGGCCCCTTCTCCTTCTTTAAAATACTCCATCTTGATATCAAGGAGCATTTTACCAATTATAGTCTCTACTTTTTCAGTTAAGAACTCACGGTAAAATGCATCTTCTTTTTGCTTTGGACTTTGGTGAACTACTGGCTTCTTAGCATCTCGCTCCATATTGAACATAGTATCTTCAAAATTTTCCGTATCCTTAAAATTTTTCATCATATCCGCATCGGATAAACCTTTTTGGATTTTAAACTTTGCCATGTATATCTCCTATCAATTCAAAAATTGCTTTTTTTACGCGTACTGGTTCAATACCAGACATACAATATTGATCAGGCTTAGGACAACGTCGTTTTCGGCAGCCCAAGCAATCTAATTCATTATTTACGAGCACCTTAAAGGTTCCCGTCAGAGGTCCCCATAATTTAGGGTCCGTAGGGCCAAAAAGTGCTACTACAGGCTTATTTAAAGCTAACGCAATATGCAGAGCTCCCGTATCAGCAGTAACTACTACATCACAACTTTCAATTAAAGCCCCTAATTCTTGAAGCGTCGTTTTCCCTAACATATTCAGTACGATTTTATCAATGCCCTCATCTGTTAGCGAGTCCATCAAGGGTTTGTATTGAGTAGCCTCTTTAGGGCCACCTAAACAAACAAAATTTGCTCTATATTGAAGGGATTTAATGAGGGAGTACCATTTTCCCTGAGGCCATTCTTTCGTTGCCCAAGAGGTGCCTAATACAAGCCCAACTCGTAGAGGTGTATCCACCTCCCCACGATTCAAAGAAATGTCTTTATCAATCAATTTCCATTGCTCTTCTGCCCAACTATGTAAATTTGATGGCGCCTGAAAATCCATGTGGTACAGCGTATTAGCACTAGATTCATTTAGTGGAGAACTGCTTTCAACACCGCATTTAGCTATGTTAAGCGATGTATCTAAATTTGCATGTTCAGTAACAGCCTTTGTTAACAACTGAGCTACCTCTACATAGCGCTTAATCATGTGTTCTGTACTAGGCTTCGTTTTATAGTTAGTAAACAACCAATTCAACTCTTTTGTGCCACCAAGGCCAAGTCTAATGGGGGCTCCTGAAGCTAATAGTACTAACCCTGTTATAAGACGTCCTTGCACATCAATGGCTACATCAAATTTATAAGGTTCTAATTTGGCCTTAAGATCCCACCACATGCGCCACATTGTAGGGATATGTAGTTTTTTAGAATGAGCCTCGTATTCATCCCGTTCCCAGGGAATTATCTCATCTACATAGGGATTGTCCTGTAAAAGCTCTACCATACTAGGCGTTACAATCCAATGCAACTTAGCATCAGGATACTGTTTCTTAATCCACCGCGCAGCAGGTGTAGCATGCAAAATATCACCTATGTAACTAAGGCGTACAAATAATATATTCATAGATATCCTTAGGGTACATACTATTATAGGAATAAAGCCTTTATAATGAAAGAACATTATAAAGGCTTTTTCTTAAGATTTCTTTTTACTACCACTACTATTGGATGATTTAGAAGATGTAGTATCTTCTGTTACCTTAGTAGTTTCTTCACTACCATTCTTAATAATGTTTTTTACATCTGATAATGTCAACTCATTAAATGTAGTAGGGTGGTTGTATTTGTAAACTGGATTGAAGCCTACACCTAGTTTACCAGTGTAAACAGTCAATGCATTATTATCCTCATCAACACGAGCGATATAGATAGTTTTGTCCATATCAACACCGATAAAGCGGAAACGCCCTTCAGGGTTGATAACACGCCAACCACCTTCAATGCCATTAAACATGAAGACATCCCCAGTTCTCACATTATCGTAGAAGAAGTTATCCTCATCGTAGAATACGCCGATATGACCGATATCAGTAGCTTGCATGTAAACACGACGTGTATCGTAATTAGCATCGGTACGATAAATACGATATGTATGTTCTTGAACTTTTACCTTCATATACACCACATTCGTCGCTTCAGAGTACGCAGCATCTACGATTTTACTGCCCCGAGGCAAGTCTTCAAGTTTCGTATCAACTTCATGTTCTGGATCATCCGCATTAAGACGAGCCATGACAACATCTCTGGAGTCATATAAACCCATGACAGCATAGTTACGGTCTGGCATCCAGTTGAAGTAACTAATCGAACGCCCCTTCAAATCAATATTCGTAGGGGTACTTTCATTAGCCTTGTAAATTTTCAAAGAGTTTTCTGTAACAACGGCCATGAATTGATGGTCATAGGATACATATTTAGTGCCTTCCTTCACATCAGGGAAGTTTTTAGTATCATCTTTTGATGCGCCTGCTACATTAAACTCTGTAGTCGGCGCAAACATATATTGATCAAGGTATAGGTATACCCCACCTTGCAGAAGAATACCTACCGCAAAGGCGCTCAGTACACGCGTAAAAGGTTTCATCTGTCCTCCTATTTCACGATAAACGCCGTTGGGATCATGCGTTCCCCTAACAAATCAGCTGGTTTATTTACTACTTTACCGTTGAGGTACAAAGTAGAACTAGAACCGCCATCTAAGTTTGCTGCAATGTAGCAACCTTTTTCAAAAAGAATATCTTGTACGTCACGCAAGGTAGCACCAATGGAATATCCTGGTTGACGACCATCGATTACGAGGAATAGCACTGTACCATCTTTCTTTTGACCAATAGCAGTACGAGGACCTACGCCCCAGCCACCATCACCTTCGGTAATCATCTTCTTACCATCGACGATAAGAGGCGGACCAAAGGTAATACCTTCCATGGCTTTCATATCACCTAGCTGAGTTTTATTATAATTACCTGCAATAAGGTTACCGGCTTTAGAGAAACCGACGAAGTCAACATCTTCATCAGGGCCTACATCCTTGCCGATAACGTACTCACCATCATGTAAAATAAAACCATATGGCAAACGGCCTGTACCAGTACCATTTGGATCATGGAAACCACCGCCATTAATAGCTGCTACAGCATTATTCATTTTTGCAATATTACTAGTAGTATCGCCTTTTTCTTGAATATTAGCCGCTGTACCAACTTGGATACGACGAGGATCAGGAATTTCTAAAATATAGCCTACATAACGAGCAGACTGAATTTTTTCAAGATTTAAAGTCTTATCTTCACGAGCATTAAACTTGAATAAATCTTGGCTTTTAACAACCCCAACAGTCCCCAAAATCGATTGTAATTCTTCATCATTGAACAACCATGTAATGTAATGAGGATGGCGAGATTGTAAAATAGCACCAATAACGGCACGCTTTACATTATTAAATGGTCCAAAGAGCACCACGAAGGGTGATGTAACAACGGTAAATAAGAACACCATGATGATGAACTTTACCCAATTCTTTTTGAACAATGTATTTCTCCTTATAAATCAGTGAAATGTTCAGTGCTAATGCGTTCTTCAAAATGCTTGATATCTACCGCATTGCCTACCCAAACACGCAAAATATTATATGGATTATCACCAGTATGAGCCCAGCCAGACTTCATAGCCATGCCCATCTTGATACCAGCTTTCTTAGATGCCGAATCGGTGAATTCATTTTTATCTCCATACGGATAGCAGAACCAAGGATTATCCTTAATGCCTACTTCTTTAGCAAGTGCCTCTTGGGCCTTTGTGATATTTTCAATTTGTTTCGCTTCAGACAATTGACCCATTTCTATATGTTGGAAACCATGATTGGAAATAGTGATACCATTTTTATGCATTTCACGCACTTGATCCCAAGTTAAACGCGTACCAATATCGCCAGGATTAATAAAAACAGTCGCTGGGAAACCATATTCTTTCATGATTGGATATACGATAGAATATGTATCTGCATAACCATCATCAAAGGTCAAAACAACTGGTTTTTCAGGCACTGCAGCACCATTTACAACATATTCATACAATTGTTCCATCGTCAATGGATTGTAGCCGTTATCCTTGAGGAACTTCATTTGTTCTCTGAATAAATCCTCCCGAATAACCGCATCATTATCTTTGTCGTCGCCGACTTTATGATACATAAGGACAGGAATGCCCGATGGATGTACCATCTTAACTTCTTTTACAGGCGGTACTGAACTAGTAGGTTCTGTTTTTTGTGAAAGCACGCCACAACCTGCCACAACCATTGCCAATACCAAAACTAACAGTGTTACCAACGGAATCCGTTTCATAGGTCCTCCTCTATTAGAACACAATTATATACAGAATATTATAACATTTCCATGAAGAATAGTAAAAAGTAACGCTTTATTAGTACTTCATCAATCGATTTCCGAGGTCTAGGATACATAGTTTCATATGGATGCCTATAACACCTGAAAGCCTAAAGTCATATAAATCTTCAGTATCAAAAATCATTTAAAACTTCTACGATTATTAAGAGCTATATTGTAATCCGTTCAATAATGCTTTAATATTCTAATTATAATACACATTACTAAAATTATGCTCATCCAATAGACAAAGGATTTCTTATGAAAAAACGCTTAAGCCTTATACAAATGGACGTTCATGTAAACGAAGTGGAATACAATTATGCACGCGTCCAAGAATTACTTTCACAAGCCCTATCAGAAAGTCCTGACATTATCGTCTTGCCCGAAACATGGAACACAGGATTTCATCCATCTAAGGATTTAATCAACATTTCTGACAGAAATGGAGAAAGAACAAAAGCTTTATTAAGTACATTCGCAAAAGAACACAATGTAAACATTGTGGGCGGTTCTGTAGCCGTAGCAAAAGAGGATTTAGTATTTAATACATCCTATGCTTACAACCGTAAAGGCACGCTCGTAGGAGAGTATTCCAAAATGCACGGATTTAGTCCTGCTAAAGAGGACCAATACTTTGCTAGCGGTACACATACCACTCATTTCGAATTGGATGGTATTCCTTGTAGTACGGTTATCTGTTACGATATTCGCTTTCCTGAGCTCGTGAGAATGGCTGCATTATCAAATACAGAGTTATTATTTGTACCTGCTCAATGGCCTACTATGCGTTTACGCCACTGGCAAGTATTAAACGAAGTGCGCGCTATTGAAAACCAACTCTTCTTATGTGCTGTCAACGGCTGTGGTACAGTAGGTCGAGTTCAAAGCACTGGTCACTCCGCCGTATACGACCCATGGGGCACCAATCTACTCGAAATGGACACTAGGGAGGGCATCTCATCTATAGATATCGACCTCACCGTAGTAGAGGATATTCGCAATAAAATCAATATTTTTAGAGATCGCAAACCTGAACTCTACAAGCTATAAAATAAAGGCACATTGTTTTTAACTACCAGCTTAAACAATTCATTTATAGATGGTCTGCGCATAAAACAATGTGCCTTTTTATTTTTACTCTACTGTATTAAGAAAATAAATGACTCTAGTTTGCTCTGGATTAACGGCCATGCCTGCAACAGTAAACATATTATATGAATAATCAAATTTAAAGATATAGAATGTGTACTCTGCGTTAAATGGTCGCTTTACTTCTTTATACGAATAGTAACCTAAATATTTTTTCTGTAAAGTCTTATTTTCATCATTGGGCAACACTTTATCAGAACTTAATTTACTAGTATCTTGCTCTAAGTCCAAAACCATTTGATTATTCATTTGGTTAGAGAGCTCACGATCAATCTTTCGCTTAATATTCTCATTGCTTAGCGCCATTTTATATTGATACATATTATTGAATATATTAGTTACTTCAATCCATTCTTCTGGCAATATAGTAGACAAGTATTTTCTATAATTCGTCTTAACATCTTCGTACGGTTTAATAGAAACACGTTCAGCCTCCCCCTTAGTAATAATAACCTTAGCATGATTTTCTGCATCTTGAATATAGGGCTTTAGTTCTGATGGTTTACCCGTAAAAGAAACTTGAATATACCGACCATCTTCAATCGCCTTAGGCGGCTTTAAATGAATATCAACCTGCTTAGCAAAAGAAGGTATTTTCTTTGGAAAACCAGACAAATCATTTATTTTATTTATATCTATATGATTGTAATATTCCTTGTCATTAACAGGGTACTTACTGCTTTCTCTAAAATTAATGGCCTTTACAATTTGTTTTTCAATTTCTTCTCGTGTATAAGGATTTTTAATAAGGTCTCGTTGTGGTACACTTCTTATTGTTCTATTATGTTCCTCAATATGAGCGTGCATACGTGATTCTACCTCTCGATGTAGCAACATTTGTTCATTAAATGTTTTTTTAGCAACGGACATAACAGCATAAGATAATTCTGTTTCGCCCGTAACTTTACTTTCCAAATAAGGCATAACTTCTTGAGGTTGTACTCTATCAAGTTGAGTAGTTTTTGCGCCTAATGGCGTTGATACAGATGGAATGGATATCTGCTCAGCATTTATTATTCCTATATTAGCAAACAATACTATCGCAACTAGTACAATTCCTTTTGAATTCATTCGAGTCTCCATCAAATAATTATATTAAAAACTTGCTATACCTCTCATATAGTAAGTCATATACGTTAAAATTCAATAAGCTTCCACATATCCTCTGGAACCTGTTCTAGAGGTTTATTTTTTGCAATTGCTTCTTTTAGAATATCAATAGTATCTTGCACCTCTTGTTTATCCTTTGTATCAGGATCATGAAGGATGACACGATTTAAAGAACCTTCACCAAATTGCTTTAAATACTCTTTTTCCACTTGATTAAGTTCACGGCGTAAATATTTCATAGATAATAACCTCCCAATATATTTAATCTAATATATTAAGAAGTACTTGTCTATAATTCAAATATTTTCTATACACATCTTCAGCTAATAATAAACAATTTAAATTGTAAATTAATATTTTTATCTCATAAATCATTTACATGAATTCTATAGAAATGGTAGTATTAACAATGCAATAGGATTTAGTTATTAAGAAAGAAAGGTAATAACTATGTTTTCATTTCTACAACCTAAAGAGGCAAAATCATCAGTTCCACAAAACATGATTATGAATCTATATTATAAATATAGATTGCAATCATTAATTGGTATTTTTATAGGTTATGCTGCGTACTATATTGTTCGTAATAACTTTGCCTTATCAACACACTTTTTATCAGATATCCTCCATATGAGCAAAACAGAAATTGGTTTGCTATCTAGTGGTATGCTTATCGCTTATGGTTTAAGTAAAGGCTTTATGAGTAGTCTTGCGGACAAAGCAAGTCCTGCCAAGTTTATGGCTTTCGGTCTCATTTGCTGTGCAATTATCAATATCTTTATGAGCTTTGCCGATAGTCTCGCCTTCTTCTTAGTTTTAGTAGTACTAAATGGCTTTTTCCAAGGATTTGGTGTAGGACCATCCTTTATCACCTTAGCTAAATGGTACCCAAAACAGGAACGTGGCCGTTATGGAGCTATCTGGAATATTTCACACAATCTCGGTGGTGGTATCGTAGCACCAATCGTAGCCGCCGCATTATATTTCACTACTACAGACCACTGGCAATTAGGGAGTTATGGTGTACCAGCGCTTATTGCAGTTATCATAGCAATTGCCATTTCTTTCTTAATCAAAGAAAGCCCTGAACGTGAAGGCTTACCACCAACAAGTGAAATCATCGCCGACACAGCTCATAAGGCGCACAGAAGTTCTGAAGCACCGCATATGAGCACAAGAGAAATCTTTGTAAAATACGTATTGAAAAATAAAAACGCTTGGTATGTATCATTAGTTGACACCTTCGTTTACATGATTCGCTTTGGTATGCTTACTTGGCTTCCAATTTATTTATTACAAGTAAAGGGTTTCTCCAAAGCAGAAATGTCTGTTGCCTTTTTATTCTTTGAATGGGCGGCTATTCCTTCTACTATTTTTGCTGGTTATATTTCCGATAAATTCTTTAAAGGTTATCGCATGCCACCTGCAATCATTGCTATAAGTATTATCTTCTTCTGTATATTTGGTTATTGGCAAAGCGAGTCTCTCTTATGGGTTACTTTCTTCGCTGCTATTGTAGGTTGTTTAATCTACATTCCTCAATTCTTAGCTTCAGTACAAACTATGGATATTGTACCACCATTTGCAGTAGGTTCTGCTGTTGGTCTTCGTGGATTCATGAGTTACATTGTTGGTGCAAACTTAGGTACAACACTATTTGGTGTTTTAGCAGATAAATTTGGTTGGAATGCAGGTTTCTATCTTTTATTAGTAGCATGTGTTCTTTGTATTACATTCTGTGTATTGGCTCATTTTGGCGCCAAAGAATTAGATGCTAAAGAAGCTGAGCTTGAACAACTTCAACCAGCTGAAGCTAATAACTAACCCCTAACAAATAAATCCTATAGTAAAAAGGTCGTAATATGTATTAATACATGTTACGACCTTTTATTTCCCCCACGAAAGGGAGTCCTATATAACCGATGTGTTTTCATCAACGCATAGTTCTCGAAATAATGAAAGCACAAGCCACAATGATACCAAGGACTATACTCCCAGCTACTATATAAGGCCATGTAAGTACATCACGTACATCATTCAATATTTTTATATCAAAGATTGGCATATAAAGTAGTAAGTTCCCCAAAATCCAACCGACTGGTCCTATGAACTTCAGCTTCTTAATCGTATCCATTTTATCTAGAATAGACTCGGTTACCTCTGAATCCTTTTCGACAGATACGTATGCTTTATTAATATAAAAGCCTTTTGAATATTCCGTTTCAAAAGCCCACTCTTGAACAGAAAACGTAGCAGTACCATCAGCATTTTCATACTCTTTATATTTAGCAGTATCAGTAGTACCTACGTCTACCTCACCCCAAGCACCCGTTACCATCTCATAACCACTATCTACGAGTTTCATATCGGCTGGTAATGCTTTTCCACACAACTTGGAAAACTGGTACGCATCTCGCTTCTTATCCCAACTGAGCCAAAATGCCTTGTTATTACTATGTTTGACTAACTTATACTCATACCATATCTTCCCATGAGTATCAATGTAGCGTATCTTGCCTAAAATCGTATATAGATCCCTTCGGATACGTAATGTCCCACCATAATTAAAAACCATAAGCTTCTCTCATACTGAAAACTACACACATAAATGTATATTATTAATTACTATGATTGTACACATAATATGAAAGTATGCCAATACAGATATAAATCAGAACCACCCGTAAAACTGATAGTTTGCTCACGTACTCTAAGCCCGTAGTACTAGACCAGCGTCTAAAAGCGCTGGCTTTCACTACGTTCAAGCCGCATAGTCATTGACTCGTAAGTTGCTCCTCAATAATCATATATTTTTAATTTCATAAATTGATTTATAAGCTTTTATCGATATTCACGAATTATTCATGAATATTTTGTATATTTTTAAAATTATATTTGTATAATCACCTTAGAAGGGAGGTGATTATATGGGCAAAAACCAACATGTCGTACCATCTAAAAACGGTGGTTGGGATGTTAAAGGCGAAGGAAATTCAAGAGCATCAAAACACTTCGACCAAAAGAAACCGGCGATTGATTACGGAAGACAAGCTAGTCTCAATCAAAAAAGTGAATTAGTAATCCACAATAAAGATGGCCGGATAGCTCAAAAGGACAGTCACGGACATGATCCTCATCCACCAAAAGGTTAATTGTAATTAGGAGTACAGACGGCGACATACTCTAGTACAGGTTCTTTATCATCAGTTATAACGGCAACAAGGGTATCGTCGTCTTCTCTCTTTATAACCACCTTTGTGTATTGGTTTGTGTTCAAAATACTATTTGGCTTCATTTTTTCTCTCCTATCCTTCAACTCGTTTGTTTCATTTAATTCGCAACTTATTAGATTGCTTTTTTCGCAAAAAAATAAATAAATGGGCTTCAATTGAAAGATAATCAATCATAACCTTAATTTCATCAGATCCAAATACGCCTTTCTTTAATTTAATAGAAAACGTTTTAGGAGTAATCCCTAATCTTTTAACAACATCTGTTTGAATTTTTTCAGCACTAACAATTGAACCTTTTATCTTATTTATATCAATCAATACATCACCTCTTTTGCAAAAGTAACTTATTAAGTTATTTATGTTAAAATCATTTGTAAAATGTTGCGTATTAAGTTAAAACGGTGTAATATTGACTCATGGAAAAGATTATATTTAGAGCGAGGTAAATTTAATGACTCCCAACAAAGGAGATAAAATCAAAAATCTCAGAATTCAAAATAAAATGACTCTAGAAGAAGTCGGCAATAGGATTGGAGTCTCAAAACAAACGTTATATAAATATGAAAATAATATAATTACAAATATACCTTCAGATAAAATAGAAGGATTAGCCAAAATATTTAATGTATCTCCTGCTCTAATAATGGGCTGGGATGACACGCCTAAAGAGTACTATAAAGACGCTGAAGCAGCTGAATTCACTGAGTACTTGCGCACACGCCCAGGTGCTCGTATGCTATTCTCTGCAGCAAAAGATATTAGTAAGGAGGATATGGAGAAAGCAGTTGAGTATATAGAACTGCTGAAATTAAAACATAAATAGTAAATGATTCGTTATATATAAATAATAGGAGTTGAAGCTTATATGTTTTTCTTTTTTCCTGATGGCATTGCACCACAAGGCGATATCATCATATATCAATCCGACAATAACAATATGACAACAAATGTTTTATTTAAGGATGAAACATTCTGGATGTCACAAAAAGAAATTGCATTGCTATTTGGCGTAGATAGAACAGTAATAAGCAAACATTTAAAAAACGTTTTTGCTAATCAAGAATTAGATGAAAATTCAGTATGTGCAAAAATTGCACATACTGCAGAGGATGGAAAAACCTACCAGGTAATATTCTATAATTTAGATGCCATTATTGCTGTCGGATATAGAGTAAACAGCAAAGAGGCTACTAGATTTAGAATGTGGGCTACAGACACATTAAAAGAATATATTGTCAAAGGGTTTGTGCTTAATGATGACATGCTGAAAAACGGACGTCAATTTGGAAAAGATTATTTTGATGAATTATTAGCCCGTATAAAAGAAATACGTGCATCTGAACGTCGATTTTATCAGAAGATTACAGACATTTTTGCACAATGTAGTTATGACTACGACAAAGATAGTATTGAAGCCAAGCAATTTTATGCTACTGTTCAAAATAAATTGCATTGGGCTATTACCAATAAAACTGCAGCTGAAATTATTGCTGATCGTGCAGACCATAACAAGCCCCATATGGGATTAACTACATGGAAAACTGCGCCTGACGGCAAAATCATAAGTACAGATGTAGTTATAGCTAAAAATTATCTTTTACAAGAAGAAATATCCGAACTCAATAATATCGTCAGCATGTTTCTAGACTATGCGGAAAATCAAGCAAGGCGTAAAAATCTTATGATGATGGATGATTGGTCATACAGGCTAGACAGTTTTTTGCAGTTTAATGAATATGATATCCTGTCTAACGCAGGGAAAATATCAAAGAAAGTGGCGGATAACTTAGCTAAAAAAGAATTTAAAAAATATCGAATTATTCAAGATCGAGAGTTTAAATCTGATTTTGACAAACTTACTGCTTCTACAATGAAAAAGAAATAGAATTAAATATACACAATGGAAAGTGTTATATTGGTTGTAAATTTGATTTACTGCGACTTGCTACATGCCTCAATGCCGTGTCAGAGGAATGTGAAGATGTAAATACCCATAATATCTACATAAATAAATAAGCCACCGCATCCTGTGCGGTGGCATTTATAATCCTCATATAGAAAGGGCAAATATTTATTATTTAAAGGGGGCAGAAAAGGGGCAAATTATCGTTATAATGGGTTACGATTTGTTATTGTTCCTTTTCTAAATTGTTTTATAATTACTGCTTGCGTTACAGTTTGTTACAATGCATTACAATCTGTTAATCAGTAAATAGAAATTGGTGCGGTTGGCGGGACTTGAACCCGCACGAGCGTTAGCTCACCACCCCCTCAAGATGGCGTGTCTGCCATTCCACCACAACCGCATGGAATACAAATGGTGCCTCAGGACAGAATCGAACTGTCGACACACGGATTTTCAGTCCGTTGCTCTACCAACTGAGCTACCGAGGCATGATTTTTTGTAAAAAAAAATGGCGACCCCGATCAGATTTGAACTGACGATCTTCGCCGTGACAGGGCGACATGTTAACCGCTACACCACGGGGCCGCGTATCAACTCGCGTTGACTACTTGTACATAATATCATGGATTTAAGAGCAATGCAACTATTTTTTTAAGAAATATTATTACAAATCTATTAAAATAATTGATTATATTTGATAATCGTTATTTTATAGCTTTTATAAATGTATCTCTATAATATATTACAAGAATCCACCCTTTATCGTCATAATTCGTCAGTTTTCGCAATAGTACAATTTTCTCTATAAGCTATAATAGGTATACCCTTTACTAGAAATCATCCTATTCTTTACTCAATATGCTACAATATGTATATATTCAATATGAAAATGCCGCTATAGAAACATGAAAGGATTCGCTATGAATAAGTTCAATTCAAAAGGTATTATTATCGCTCTTATCATAGCTATTGTAGGAGCGATGGCCGCAGCATGGTACTTCTTATGGTATGTACCACATACACCAGCCTACACATTAAAAATCATTCACCAAGCAGTACAAGATAAAGATGCAGACGAAGCATTACGCCACGTAGATATAAAATCCATTGTAAAAAACATTGTAGAACGAGAAGGCAATAAATATGTCGATACATCTACCCCACTTGGTAAAGCTACAATAGCAGCTACCAAAACATTTGGACCAGCTCTTATCGAAGACGTAATACGGACATATATCGAAGATCCTGACAGTTTTAAATCTGAATCACCTACCAATAATACTACTACAGCAAATGATGATAATAAGTCTATGGTAGATCGTCTTGTAGAAGGTCGCCTATTTAAGGAACATGATGTAGAGGTTAAAAACCTGAAGTCAGAAGATAATGGTGATACGGCTACTGTGACTGTAACGATACAAAATAATAAAAAGAATATGACAAAAGATATAAGAGTTTTGATGCGTCATTTAGGAGATGGAACATGGGTAATTTACGATATTCCTGATATCGAGGACCTATATACTATCACTAGAAAATAAATATCTTTGTCTTTTCTAACATTTTAAATTTCAGATCTTAGAAAACGTAAAAAAGATCTATGTCGTTTTTCTAGACGAGCCATTTACATTGTAAAACCAACAAAGGACAGTATCTACCGAAAGGTATATACTGTCCTTTTATTATCCTATAATCTTAACAATCGTAAGTTCTCATGTAAGACGAAATTATACATAGCTTAATTAGCAAATATAACTAAATCCTTTAAAAATGGGATTTTATCTATCAAAATCTACAATAGCCAAGGTTACAGTCACTTGTGAGATAAGGCGTTGTGCATCATCTATCATATCAAAGCGCCACACATGGGATGTCTTGCCTTTTACTAGTAAAGTTCCTAACGCTGTTAAGGATCCTTCACACTTTACAGGGCGTAGATGGTTAGCAGTTACAGATTGTCCTACACCAAATTTATGAGAACCTACCAGTTCATTACTCATCATACCTGCAATAATTTCTGCAAAAGCTAATGTAGCACCACCGTTTAAATAGCCTTGTGGTTGTTTGTGAAACTCAGTTAAATTCATTTTTGCAATACATGTAGTATCGCTCGTCATACGAGGAGCATCAATTTGTAAGGATTCAATTAAATTCATAGTGTTCGTTTCTCCACACAATACGCCTCTAGTCTATCATCAAAGACTGTTACACCTAGTCCATCTCCATCGGGAACATGCATAACACCATCTTTAAATGTTAAATCTGGGAAAATAAGATCTTGTCCAAAATATCTATTTGAGTCAGATAAATCCCCTGCCATATAGGAATCTCCTAATGCGGATAGCTGAACATGAAGCATTTTAGAAACCCCTGACTCTACCATGCTACCAATCCAATATGGAATATGACGTTCTCTACATAGATTAATAGCCGCTTTTGTTGGGATAAGACCACCCATTCGCCCTACTTTTACATTCAACACATCGATTAAGTCATATTCAATAGCATAGGACAGATCATCATATCCTAAAATGGACTCATCTAAACAAATTGGCGTATAGATTTTCCAATCGTCATCATTAAGACATTCCCACTTCCAATCTCTATAAGATTGAAGGTTTGCCATCGCAAAGGGCTCTTCAATACAAGCTAGACCTAAATCATCATACTGACGCACCTTATCGATTTCTTGATACGAATAGCTTCGATTTGCATCAGCCGCTAAAACTAAATCCGGATAATGTTTGCGAACTAAAGCTACTCGTTCATAACCATCTACAGGATTTACCTTTAATTTAATCCGCTTACAACCACTTGTAACATGGCACTCTACAATATCGAGTAATTTGTCTATTGGTACATCACCGACAACGACACCACTTTCAATAGTATCTTGTAAAGCTTGTCCCATAATATAAGAAACAGAGTTTACACCTATTCGTTCGCAATGAAGATGAATGAGTGCATTTTCTAGAGCCGCAATGGCCATAGGCATATTATCTCGATTGAGCCAAAACTGTAATTGTCGTACATAGGTCATGAGCGGCTTAGGCCGCATCAAGCGCAGATTAAAGATATAATCATCTACTAAGGTTTTCCAACAGGTTTCTACTGTCTCAAATGTATAGAATGGCTCTGTGAAAGCTACGCATTCCCCATACCCTACATAACCTTGTTGATCCTCGATACGGATTACGATGGTTTCCCGCTCTTTTACCTCCCCCTTGGCGGTCTTGAAGTTAAAGTTCAGCGGCAATTTAAGGCGATATGTAGTTATACTTTTAAAGTTTAAAATATCATTCATAAGCGCCTCAGTTTTCTAATTTCAATTCATTGCGCAATATTTTGCCAGTTCCATTTCGAGGCAATGCGGTTAATGCTTTTACATATTTTGGAACCTTATATTTCGCTAAAGAGTTCGACATAAAAGCTAGAATATCCTCTGGTAGCAGACTTTTACCATCATGAAAGGCCACAAAGAGGGCTGGCACTTGTCCCCATTTAGCATCAGGTACAGGCACAACGGCACATTCCTTCACCGATGGCAACGTATAGACCAAATCCTCTAGCTCCTTAGGATAAACATTTTCACCCCCAGAAATGATGAGATCCTTACGACGATTCAAAATATAAATGAAACCGTCCTCATCGATGTAACCAATATCATCTGTATTAAAGTCTCCATCGATAGATTCCTTGTTGATATACCCAGACATAACCATCGGGCCCGTCAAATGAATTTCGCCTACCCCATCCGCATCAGGGTTATCGATGCGAACCTGCATGCCAGGCAATGGCTTACCTACAGATTCTCGTTTATGAGGATACTCCAATATCGAGAAGGTCACGCTTTGACTAAAGGTTTCCGTCATACCGTAGGTCTTATAGATAGGCAAAGATTTCTTTTCACAAGCTTCGATGAGAGCCATGGGAATGAATTCTCCACCGAGCAAGATAACTCGTAAATTATGGTGAGTAATACGCGACTCTAATTGAGTCAGAATGGTGGGCACTAAGGACATCATATTGATTTGCTCAGATTCTATGAGTTTTAGAACTTGAGCTTCATCATATTTAGGTAAAATAGTGACAGCCGTCCCGTTGTAAAGAGACCTCATCAAGATAGATAAACCACTTACATGAAACAGAGGCAGTACCATTAGCCAATTATCCTGCTCCGTTTTTCCTAGTACCTCTTGAGAAGCTTGTACATGAGCTTTAATTTGCCCCCATCGAAGCGGTACAGACTTAAATTGCCCCGTAGTAGCGCTCGTATTCATGATAGCAGCTATGTCTGTGTCCACAAAGACCCAATCAAAGGAGTCCTCGACCGCTAAATCCGATAGAATTCTTTCTAGAGTTTCAAACTCAATTGTAACAATTGGATTAGAAGCCGCCTTCGAATCAACGAAATGAGATAATTGATTTTCAATAGAATCTGATGCTATAGGTTCAACTAAATTTAATACTTGAGTTTCGATAGTATCGGGCAATTGATTACGTCGTTCTTTACTATGTAGTACGGTGGTAACACCTAATTGATCCAATTGGTTTTCTATTTCCTTTGGCTTAAGATGTACATTGAGTAGAAGTACCTCTTTATGAACTAGCATAGCAGCCAACACATACATTGCCATGGTCACAGAGTTATCAGATAAGATAGCCACACGAGGTGCATCTAAAGGCACTAAATTACGAGCTACATGGAGTACACCACGATATATATCGTTATAAGTATATTCATTTATACATTTACGATTAGGGTAGTGCTGTGCACCATAACGTAACCACTCCATTATCTCACCTCGTATCTAAACTTAATCACTAATAAGTAATCACTAATTACCAATTACCAGTAAATAGTAAATAGTAAATAGTAAATAATAACTAAAAAATAATAATTGAAATATGATAAGTAAAGAGATATTACAAGAAAGGCGCCTCATGTAGAGGCGCACTTGTCGTTTTAACCGTTAATATAGTCCGTCATATAGGACTGTATCGACTCCCGATTAAGGGAATTTAGGGAATTGTTTGAAGTTAGGTTTGCGTTTTTCCTTGAACGCGTCGCGACCTTCTTTAGCTTCATCGATTGTGTAGTACATCAATGTAGCGTCTCCTGCGAATTGTTGTAACCCTGCAAGGCCATCTGTATCGGCATTGAAAGCGCCTTTCAACATGCGCAATGCCATTGGAGATAATTCAAGGATTTCGCTACACCATTGAACTGTTTCTTCTTCCAATTTGTCAAATGGTACCACAGTATTAACCATACCCATTTCATACGCTTGAGCTGCTGTGTATTGACGGCACAAGAACCATACTTCGCGAGCGCGTTTGTGACCGATCATACGAGCCAAGTAACCTGCGCCATAACCAGCGTCGAAGGAGCCTACACGAGGACCAGTTTGACCGAACTTAGCATTTTCAGAAGCGATTGTAAGGTCACATACGATGTGTAACACATGACCGCCACCGATAGCATAACCATTAACCATTGCAATAACAGGTTTAGGGATGACGCGAATTAAGCGTTGTAAATCGAGAACGTTCAAGCGAGGCACATGGTCTTCACCTACATAACCACCGTGACCACGTACGCTTTGGTCACCGCCGGAGCAGAATGCCTCTTTATCTTCGCCCTTACCGTGGTTAGCACCAGTCAATACGATTACGCCTACTTCGTTATCTTCACGAGCTACTGTGAAAGCATCAATTAACTCCATTACCGTTTTAGGACGAAACGCGTTGCGCACTTCTGGACGGTTAATAGTAATCTTTGCAATGCCATTATATGTTTCGTAAATTACATCTTCATAATTACGATCCAATACTTTCCAATCAAATTTGCTCATGGACTTAACCTTTCTTCTGTAAAAAATCCAATACCGCTTGTTCAAAAATCTGCGGTTTTTCTATATGTACATTATGCCCCGCCCCTTCGACGATGACATGATTAAAACTTGGCAACTTGCCAAATACATCTCTTCCTATTGTAGTATATTTTGTATCTAATGCGCCACTCACATATAAACCTTTGACAGAGAATTTTTCTAATTTATCCCCTACATAAGGCATTACGCCCTGCCCTGAGCCACGCAATGTACAGGCTAAGGCGTACGTACTATTATTGGATCGACGTAGATAGATTAATTCCTCTACCCCCTCTGAAAGCTGTTTTTGACTCTCAAAAATAGGTACTTCCGCCCATCGTGCAGCAAACCAAGCACCATCATGCTCTTCGATATGAACTGCTAAATCTTCATCTGCCTTGCGGCGTTTTGCTCGCTCAGCATCAGAAGCGATGCCTACCGAGCCACTTTCAAGAATGAGACCTTTGATTTCACTTTCATACTCCAACGCATAGGAAAGTGCAATACGTGCTCCCATGGAATAGCCCATGAGGTAGTAGCTTTCACCAACCATATGATAGATAACTGTATGCAAGTCCTCTATCATTTGAGGAATGGTATAGGCCTTATCCTCATCAGGAATATCTGAATCACCATGTCCGATCAAATCAATTCGTACCACGCGATACCCCGGCAGATTAATAGCATCCCAAGTATAGCTTGATTCAGAGAAGCCGTGGAAACATACAATAGGTTCCCCTTCACCTACCACAGTCAAACCGTAGCGATACTCTCCCAAGTCAAAATACATACGCTGAGCTGGATTACATAAAGCATTATCTACAATACTGCAAAAATACTGACTCATAGTAATGCCTCCATATCAACTGAAACTTTTGTATATTTCTTATGTAACTGTCGACTATATTCCCGGTCTGTAGGTATTTCAATGATATGAACACCAGATTCCGTGCTAACTTTAGCTAATACACGACTCAATTCATCAGGATTAATAATCTTAGTATAACCACAGCCATATAATTTAGCTGCTCCACTATAATCTAAGCCTTGTGACGTAGAGAACAAATAATCAAAATGCTTTGTTCCCTTTTGCGGTAAATATTCAAAAATACCGCCTCCATCGTTATTATGCAAAATAATCGTCAAATTTAGATTTTGCGTTTTAGCGACCGCTAAGCCGTTTAGATCATGGAACAAAGACAAATCTCCCGTTACAAGATATGTAGACTTACCATTTGTGGCAAGACCTAGTGCAGTTGAAACGGTGCCATCGATACCATTAACACCACGATTACCGTAAAGAACGGCATCGGACTCACCAGAGAACCAGAAGTAATCAAAGTCGCGAATGGTCATACTATTTGCCACTAGCACTTGGCTATTATCAGGAATATGCTGTTGCAACTCGCGTATCGTGCGACCTTCAAAAGAACTTGGTTCTTCTATGGCTGTACTTAGTTGAGCTTTACCAGCTACTTCTAAACGTTGCCATCTATTAAGATATGCATTAGATTCGTTCTTTACAGCGAACAAATGCGTAAACATATCTATGCTTGCTTGCATATGCATGGTGGTTTTCCCCGTTGGATTCATAGAGTCCATTGTGGGATTTACCTCAATATACTCCACATTATCCCAACTTGCCACCATCTGTTGCACGCGTTTAGACACAACCATTTGGCCAAACTGAATCACGCAATCCGGCTTTAGTACAGGCCATAACTCTTTATCCGCTAAAAATGCATCATACGTTGAAATCACAACATCAGAGAATTGTTTTTTCTGAGTCATATCTGTATCGTTGCTACGATTGATATTAAATTCATGATTATCATCAATAGCATCAGTCTTATGCCAGCGTCTTACATTGGACAATGGATCCGCCAAGATAGGAGCTTGTAAGTTCTCCGCAAAGGAGTGAATAGATTCAACTTCGTTTACATCGATTTGTGGACCAGCTAAAATAAGAACTTTCTTATATTGCGCAAGCAATCGATTAGAGTTATTAGTGTTATTATCAGTAGTATTTTTAGTATAGCTTACGTTACTTGCTTTACTTACGTTACTTGGATTACTTGTGTTATTACTTCTCTTCTGATAGCTAAATACATCACCGTAATTAGGTTTAAATACTTTGTAAGGGCTACGTCCCGCTTCAAAGTGCTTACGATCTAGTTCAGGCACTAATGGCTCAAAGAGGGGTACATTGATATGCACTGGCCCCTTTTTGATGTCCATAGCTTTCATATACGCCTTGCGAGCTACTTGGCGTGGATATGTGTAGTAATGGTCCTCTTGCGGCACCGCTAATTCTTCGTAATAGTTTACGGCTGTACCAAAAATCTTTTGTTGATCTACTGTCTGTGGAGCCCCTACATGCAACAAGGTATGAGGTCGATCAGCAGACAATACGATAAGAGGTACCCCACTATATTGAGCCTCTAAAATAGCGGGCAAATAATGAGCCACTGCCGAACCAGATGTACAAACTAACACAGTTGGTTCTTTATAAGCCTTTGCAATGCCAAGTGCCATAAAGCTAGCAGAGCGCTCATCTATATTCATATATGTTTCAAAGCCTTCATACTCCGTGAAAAGCATAGCCATCGTCGTAGAACGAGAACCAGGGCTAAACACAGCATGCCGGACGCCGAGTTGGTAAAACTCATCTACCAAGGCAGCAATATATTCGTTCATTATATTCCCTTTCAACAACTCCTAAGGGTTTGGAAATTTATTATAACGCATCCAAAATGGTGCGCATTTTATTATTAGTTTCTGCGTACTCTTCATCCGCATCAGAATCGGCTACGACGCCACATCCTGCATAGGCATAAAGAACATTATCCATAATGAGGGCAGATCGAATAGCAACGATGACGATGCCGTCCCCCATATCTTTCATAAAGCCAAAAGGTGCTGCATACATGCCGCGCTCATGAGCTTCGTACTTTTGTAGCAATGCCAACGCCTTTTCTCGCGGTTCACCACCGAGAGCCGGTGTAGGATGGAGCAACTTTGCCCATTCCACGAGGGATTTTGTGCTATCCTTTGCAGTAATAATGGTGCGCAAATGATAGAGATGCGCCAGCTCCATGATACCCGTTTCACCTATTATAACCTCCGGAGTAATAGATTTCATGATATCCACAATACGGTCACGGACAATATTATGTTCAAAGAGATTTTTCTTATCTGTTAACAGTTGTTCCTTAGTCCACGCATTTGGTCCATGTTTAGGTGCTGTCCCCGCCAAAGCATAGCTGAGAATTTCACTACCTCGATGGCGAACTAGAATCTCTGGCGATGCACCCACAAAGGTGCGTCCATCCTTTTCGTAACCAAAGATAAAGCAATTTGGATTATTATCTACTAAATTTGCCAAAACACTTGCTACATTGTATGGTGTTTCACTAGTAAACTGTACCTCTCGAGAAGAAACGACCTTCGTCATTTCACCACTACTAATACCATCAGCGATAGCGTTCATCAAACTATCCCAAGCCGCCTTATCATCACTGGTTTCCTTGTAGTTATGGCGAACTCGAGGCACCTCGAAATCTGTAATAGGGACGCTTTCACCAGCATGCAAGTAGAAAGACTCCCCATTTTCTACGATGTAGTAATGGGTGAAAGCAATCATTTCATGGCCTATGCCAGCCCATTTGGCGTCCTTGGAGTTCTCAAAAAAAGTATCCCCATAAAACACGTACGCGTAATTATGGCGGTCCTCATCATCTTTAACCGTCGCCAGACGTTTAGCGCCTACAACGATGCGGTCACTTTGACGATCCACCCAAAATACGCGTTCTTCGTTTGGAAAATTCAACCAAAAGGCTATCGGACTATTCAGTTCTAACGGTTCTTTATTATATATCATAGTTATATATCGCTATTAAGAAATAAAATAGACTATAGTAAAAACACCTAACGTGTAGAAGATTTGCTTCTACACGTCAGGCGTCATCAATAAGTTTCCAAATTTTTGAGATGAGCCTAACGCCATCACACGTCGATGGGCCCTCTTTATCTCTAATTTATTATATCATAGGTAACAGTTAAAAGGTAGAAAATAAAACCTCTACACCGCATGCGTCGTGCATGAATGTAGAGGTTTTCATTATATTCAAAATGTTGTTATTTTATTTAAAAGCCTTAGCCCCAATATCTGTACGATATTGCATGCCTTCAAAGTCGATATGCTCTATACGTCCATAGGCTCTATCAAGTGCCGTTCTAAGGTCTTTGCCAAGACCGACAACACCGAGCACACGACCGCCATTAGTGACATAGTTTTCACCAACAAGCTTTGTACCAGAGTGGAATACGATGGTTGTATCATATTGTTTAATATCCCCACTGATGACATCGCCCTTTGATGAAGTTTCAGGATAGCCTTTAGAAGCAAGGATAACGCACGCCGCCGAGGAATCTTTCCATTTCACCATATCAGCTGTTAATGTGCCCGTAGCACAGGCCATCATGATCTCACCTAAATCACTATCAAGTAGCGGCAATACGACTTGTGTTTCAGGATCACCAAAGCGCGCATTGAATTCTACCACCTTAGGACCTTCGTCAGTAATCATAAGCCCAGCGTAGAGGCAGCCTACATACGGCATACCTTCCTTTTCCATAGCTGCTACCATAGGTTCTAAGATGGTTTTCATCGCTTCGTCCCGCAATGCATCCGTAAGAACTGGTGCCGGTGCATAAGTCCCCATGCCACCAGTATTAGCCCCTTTATCCCCATCAAAGATGCGTTTATGATCTTGAGAGGCAATCATGGGAACAACGGTCTTGCCATCTACAAAGGCTAATAAACTAGCCTCTTCACCTTCCATAAACTCTTCAATAACAACGGTGCTGCCTGCATCTCCGAATCGATTACCGCTGAGCATATCTTCCACAGCCGCATTCGCTTCGTCAACGGTCATAGCTACTACAACACCCTTCCCTGCCGCCAAGCCGTCAGCTTTAACAACAATAGGAGCTTCTGTTTGAGCAATAAAAGCTTTCGCTTCATCTATCTTATGAAATACACCATACGCAGCAGTTGGAATGTTGTATTTTTTCATGAGATCCTTGGCAAACACCTTTGAGCCCTCTAGTTGGGCGGCGGCTTTGGATGGACCAAAAACTGGAATTCCCGCCTTATTGAGTACATCCGCTAAGCCTGCTACCAAAGGAGCTTCAGGCCCAACAACAACTAAATCAACTTCATTTTCTTTCAAAAAGCTAATCAAATGATCACTTTGTTGCCAATCGATGCCAACTAGCTCTGCACAATCTGACATGGCTGCGCTACCAGGAATAGCATATACCTTTGTTACGCTAGGGCTGATGGACAATCGCCACGCCAATGCATGTTCACGGCCGCCGCTACCGATTACACATACTTTCATAAGTCCTCCATCGGCGCCTAAACGCCATCAAATTCATAATAATATAAACACATAACGGGCTTACTCCAAACATCAATAATTGTTGACCATACAATAGATATTTTACCCTGATAATGATTAACAATCCGCTAATAGTTCTTAACCAATTAATGTTTAAAGTGACGGATGCTTGTAAATACCATGGCAATGCCCACTTCGTCAGCCGCTTTGATGGACTCTTCATCACGAATAGAGCCACCTGGTTGAATAATAGCTGCAATGCCATGCTTTGCCGCTATTTCTACGGTATCCCCAAAGGGGAAGAATGCATCAGATGCCAAAACAGCACCTTTTGCGGCTTCCCCGGCTTGTTCAAGGGCAATTTTTGCAGAGCCTACGCGATTCATCTGACCGGCCCCAACTCCAAGGGTACGCTTTTCATTAGAAATCAAAATAGCATTGGACTTTACATGTTTTACGAGTTTCCATGCAAATTCAAGGGCTTTCCATTGTTCCTCTGTCGGTTGTACCTTCGTAACAACTTTATAATTGGCGCGGTCTTCTACGAGATCGTCTTCTGTTTGCACTAATAAACCACCAGACACCTTTTTCACTGTCACTTGGCCAGATTCCGGCTTAGATAGCTCGATGAGGCGAATATTTTTCTTTGCTTCAAGGATTTCTAATGCTTCTTTTGTGAAAGCTGGCGCCATAATAACTTCTAAGAAAATTTTGCTCATTTCCTCCGCTGTACTTACATCTACTTCACGATTTAAGGCTACGATGCCACCAAAGGCAGATACGGCATCAGCTTCGTACGCATTTACATAGGCATCATGTAATGTAGATGCAGTAGCGGCACCACATGGGTTCGTATGCTTAATTATACATGCAGCTGGATTAGTAAACTCCCATACCATATTCCATGCCGCTTCCATGTCTACAATATTGTTATAGGAAAGCTCTTTGCCATGTAGTTGTTTCAAAGCCCCCATGCCATGAGCTGTACCAATTTCTTTGTAGAACGCTGCTTGTTGATGCGGATTTTCGCCATATCTAAGATTTGTTACCTTTTCATAAGCGCTCAAATACTCAGGAGGTGTAGGACCTTCATTCAAGATTCCACTCATATAATTAGCGATGGCCACATCGTAAGCCGCCGTATGAGCAAAGGCTTCTTTAGCAAGACCAAAGCGATATTCCTTAGTCAATTCTCCTTGGTCTTTGAGCATCTTCAAGATTTCATCATAATGATTTGGATTTACTACGATGCCTACGTACGCATGATTTTTTGCTGCAGAACGAACCATCGTAGGACCACCAATATCGATATTTTCAATGGCCTCTTCTAGAGACACATTAGGTTTTGCAATGGTTTCACGGAACGGGTAAAGATTCACCACAACAAGGTCGATTGGTTCGATACCATGTTCTGCCATAGCTTGTTTATGCTCCGCATTATCACGGATAGCCAAAATACCACCATGCACCTTAGGATGTAAAGTTTTCACTCGGCCATCCATCATTTCTGGAAACCCTGTCAAAGACTCTACAGCTTTTGCAGAAATGCCTGCATCGGTAATCGCCTTAAGCGTACCACCTGTAGAATAAATGGTTACACCTAAGTCAACTAAACCTTTTGCAAAATCTACAATACCCGTTTTATCAGAAACACTAAGCAGTGCATTTTTAATCATGTAACCTCTCCATTTGCTTACACATATCAATCTTCAAAATAAACCGTACGACCTTTTATAGTGAGCTTATCCTCACAAAATAGTCGCAACGCCTCTTTATATGTTTTATGTTCAATAGGCAATAATCTATCACTCAGGGTATCCTCTGTATCCTCCGGTAATAAAGGAACCGTATTCTGCATAATGATAGGCCCCGTATCCATTCCGGCATCAACAAAGTGTACCGTACAACCGGTTACCTTTACGCCCGCATCAATAGCTTGTTGATGTCCATGTAGTCCCGGAAAGGATGGCAACAAGGCAGGATGGATATTTAAAATTCTATGCTCATAGTGCTCAATCAATGGAGCCCCTACAATGCGCATATATCCAGCCAAAACGATACCATCTACCTTATAGGGCTCTAACGCATCTAACTGGGCTTGTTCAAAGCTAGCTTTAGAATCATAGTCGCTACGCTCGATGACAATGAGTGGAATATTCCAAGGTTTAGAACGTTCAACAATCCCTGCATCACCGTGATCTGTAATGATAACTACAAACTCACCATTAATATATCCTTCTTGCATGGCTTTATAAAGGGCTTCCCCATTGGAGCCTCTACCACTTGCGAATAGAGCTAGACGCTTTTTAGCTACGGAACTAGTCATTAAATACCGCCCCTTTTACAACAACTGGACCTTCACCGCTAACGATATGACCAATTTCATATACCGCTTCATTACGACTTTCAAGATTTGCCTTTACTCGATCCACATCCGCAGCATCCACTATAAGAATCATGCCGATACCCATGTTAAAAGTACGGTACATTTCATACCAATCTACATTGCCCCATTCTTGTAGTTTTTCGAATACAGGAAGGCGAGGCCATGTGTCACAATCGACCTCTGCCGTTACTCCCGTCGGTAAGACGCGAGGAATATTTTCATAGAAGCCCCCTCCCGTAATATGAACCATACCTTTAATTAGATTTTCTTTAATCAAAGGCAAAACAGCCTTAGGGTATAAGCGCGTTGGTGTTAATAATTCTTCTCCCAGTGTTTTGCCGAATTCAGGAATATTTTGATCAATGGAGAAACCTTTATGATCGAATACAATTTTACGAACTAAAGAGAAGCCGTTGGAATGTACTCCAGAAGATGGCAAGCCCAAAATCACATCACCAGCTTTAATACTTTCACCAGTAATCAATTTAGGACGATCTACGATACCAACGGCAAAACCAGCTACATCATAATCCTCATCATCGTAGAAACCTGCCATCTCAGCAGTTTCACCGCCTAGTAAAGCGCAGCCTGATTCTTCGCACGCCTCAGCTACACCACGTACGATATCCGCCACTTTTACAGGCTCTAGTTTGCCAACCGCAATATAATCGAGGAAGAATAAAGGTGTAGCACCTTGTACGAGGATATCATTAACACTCATAGCTACACAGTCTTGACCGATAGTATCATGTTTATCCATCATAATAGCGAGACGTAATTTGGTGCCCACCCCATCTGTACCAGATACGAGCATAGGATCAGACATAGCATGACCAGCTAAGGAATAGAGTCCCCCAAAACCACCTAAATCACCAACAACACCCGGTGTATACGTGCGTTTAACAGATTCTTTCATCAGTTCTACGGCGCGATTACCTGCATCGATATCAACACCTGCATCACGATAGGTTAAACTAGTTTTATTCGAGCACATATTTGACCCCTTCCTCTTGGTCCGCAGGAACCGCTACACTATAATCACCATTGAAACATGCAAAACATAAATCATCTGGCTTTACATCAGATACAGCACGACATAGGCCTTCACGAGACAAGTAATGTAATTTATCAGCCTTGATAAAATCTCTAATTTCATCCACTGTATGAGTAGCTGCTATAAGTTCTTTACGCACCGATGTATCAATGCCATAGTGACAGGAATACTCAATAGTTGGAGAACTAATACACATATAAATCTCTTTAGCACCAGCCTCTTTTAGCATTTTTACAATGATACCACTCGTAGTACCGCGCACAATAGAATCATCAATAAGGACGATACGCTTACCTCCAACAATATGTGGCAATGCATTTAGCTTCATACGAACAGCTAATTCTCGTTCCTCTTGATTTGGTTTAATAAAGGTACGACCGCTATAACGGTTCTTAACTAAACCTTCTGCAAAAGGGATACCCGATGCACGAGCATAACCTAATGCAGCTGTTGTACCGGAATCCGGAATGGACATTACGATGTCCGCATCATACTTAGTTTCGTTATATAGTTCGCGGCCCATATTTAGCCGAGATTGATATACGGATTGACCATCGATATGACTATCGCCACGTGCAAAATAGATGTATTCAAAGACGCAAAGTTTTTTATCGATTATTTCTGGTTCCGCATAGATAGTACTACGCACACCAGAGTCATCGATGATAACCATTTCACCAGGATCTATATGACGAATAAACTCTGCCTTAATCGCATCAAAAGCACAGCTTTCACTAGAGAGCACATAACCATTTTCAGTTTTACCTAAACAAAGTGGTCTAAATCCTTGAGGGTCTCGTACACCTACTAAAGAGTCGTTCGTAGTAATGACTAAAGAGAACGCCCCTTCAATTTGACGCGCCGCATCGGCAATCCGTTCCGCTTGTGTTTCTGCTTTAGAACGGGCTATCAAGTTTACGATAACCTCAGAATCCATCGTCGTTTGAAAGATGGAACCATCGGCTTCAAGACGTTTTCGAATAGATAAGGCATTCGTTAAGTTTCCATTGTGAGCCACCGCAATTTGACCGCCTTGGTAGTGAATAACCAAAGGCTGGATATTACGCGGATTATTGGACCCAGTCGTAGAGTACCGCACATGACCAGTCCCCATATAGCTTGGCAAAGATGGTAATTCTTTGATAGCCTCGGTCAACAAGCCCATGCCTTTTTTCAGTTCTACATCATGACCATCGGTAACAGCAATGCCCGCACTTTCTTGACCACGATGTTGGAGAGCAAATAGTCCCCAATATACATAGCGTGCTACATCAACGGTCCTATCATAGATGCCGAACACACCACACTCTTCGTGCCATTTATCAAAAACAGAATCGTAGTTCATCTTCCCCCCTATTAGGCACGCTCACCTGTAAGACGGAATAACATTTCCTTATATGCTTCTTCAATATTACCAAGATCTCGACGGAAACGGTCTTTGTCGAGTTTTTCACCAGTTGTAGCATCCCAGAAACGGCATGTATCAGGAGAAATTTCATCACCCAATAAAACTTCACCATTATGGGTACCAAATTCTACCTTGAAATCTACAAGGGTCACATTTTTAGTAGCCAAAAATTTCTTCAATATATCATTTACCTTTAAAGTAATTGTAGAAATTACATCAAGTTGTTCTTGAGTAGCCCAACCAAGTGCTGTGATTTGGGATTCATTGGCAAATGGATCGCCTAATTCATCATTTTTGTAGCAGAATTCAAGGATTGGATGTTTAAGTGGTGTACCTTCTTCAATGCCAAAGCGTTTAGCCATAGAGCCAGCCGCAATATTACGAACGATAACTTCAAGAGGAACTATTTTCAATGTAAGTACTGTTTGGTTGCGATCATCTTCACGACGAACGAAATGAGTTGGTACGCCTTCTTTTTTCAACAATTCAAAGAAGAAAGAGGAAATTTTGTTATTCAACACGCCTTTACCAAGGATGGTGTCATGTTTTTCACCATTAAATGCAGTGGCATCATCTTTGTAATGAACGATGTACTCATCTTTGTTATCTGTTGCATATACTTGTTTTGCTTTGCCTTCGTACAATAATGTTAATTTTTCCAAATCGATGTTAGCCATGATCTTTCTCCTTTATCATAAATTAATGATACAAACTATGTAATAGATATCTAAATAAACTGTTTTTCTTAACCAATATTTAATCGCCAATGATTTATATGATTAAATATGAATAGCACCTTGTAATTCTGCATTGTCTGCTAAGACTTTTTCAGCCATATCTTTACGATATTGTTGATATTGTTCTTTCAGGTCTTTATTGAAAGCTGCTCCAATTTGTACTGCAAAGAGCGCTGCATTTTTAGCACCATCTACAGCCATAGTTGCTACAGGCATGCCAGATGGCATTTGTACAATAGCAAGTAGAGAATCAATACCTTTTAATGCGGTTGCATTAAGAGGAATGCCGATAACAGGTAGTGTAGTGAAGCTCGCCACCACACCAGGTAGGTGAGCCGCTGCGCCTGCACCAGCAATAAAAGCAATAGCTCCTTCACCTTCAAGTCGTGTAACAAAATTCTTTACAGCCTCTGGGGTACGATGAGCTGAGGCAATAACCATTTCATAGGAAATGTTAAATTCATCAAGTACGGCAGATGCTTTTTTCATTGTGTCTAGGTCAGACTTGCTGCCCATGATAATACCGACCTTCATAGATCCTCCTAATAAAAAAGCCCAGCCGAAACAGACTGGGACAAATGCGCACAAGTAGCCTCCGTAGACTTGCTTTGAATGTGTTGATTTGCATAGTTCACGGCGCTACCTCCTTCTTGTACTCAAATTGTAACACCTAACATTTACAAAATCAATACTATTTTCGAATATTTTTTTATTAAATATTTTTATCATTCGTTATATTCCGAACTATTACAAAAAGATAGATTGCATCATATAAATTAAGCTTAAATAAATCTGCAAAATAGAATACTATCTTTGCAATCTTATAACAGCATAAATTTATTCTATCAATCATAATATTTGTATGGTTTTACTTATCCATATAAAAAAGCGGATAACCCGGTTAAAAACAGGTTATCCGCTTTTCATAATTCCGAACATTAGACCACTTAACTTGTATCTATTATTGATTAGTGAGTACCACTTTCAAAGGCAGCTTTCAATTCACCTACAGATTCAGGAATATAATCTACAATAGAAGACATCAACGCATACATCAATGCCGGCTCGAACGCATCATCACCACACATATATACACAATCCAAGTATAAACTAGAATCTTGTTCATCAATATATAGTTTGTAATTTTTATACGTCGCATTATCCCGATTGATCAAGGCATTCAAAGCGTTCATATTTTGTGCCGTTACCTTTTCAGGGCCCAACACTAAACGAATCACGCTATAAATACTGTTATCGAGAATGACAAACAAAGGCATATCCCATAATGGGGATTTGATATAAGAACGATATACTACTGTACCGTCTTCATCATCAAAATCCTTGCGTTCAAAAGATATGATTTCTTCTTCTTTCAAGAACTTATCAAATAATAAGGATTTAGGATTCATAACAACCTCTATTAAGCTAAACCAGCTACTTTAAGAATATCTTTATGTACAGCATCTAAATGCGGTTGAATTACTTCGAGCAAAAGATTTACTACTACGGTAGGATCAAATTGTTCATTTAAACATGGCATAGACACATCCATATAAATATTATTGTCTTCAACGCTCACATAGTATTTTGACACTTTATAATCTTGATTTAACGTGTTAAGCTCTTTCAACACGGCAGGAATCACTTTTTCATCAATAGATGTTGTTGTGATAGCAATGCGTGCATAAGTGAACGCGGAGTCGTCTACAACGATGAACACAGGTAGGCTATGATCATGAACATCCAAACGACCATGATATACAACTGTATTAAGATCGTCTGTCATTTCTTCCTTAGTAAACCAAGTGTTGCCGCCTTTGTTAAGATCAGCAACGAGTAAGTCGAATTTTTCTGCTTTTTTATTCATAATTCCCTCAAACAATAATCAGACTAATTAGTCTTCGATAAACACACAACCATTATCTTTGAATTCTTTAATGCGAACTAAAGACTCTACACGGTAGCCCGCATTTTCGAGGCGTTCACGACCAGGTTGGAAGGATTTTTCGATAGCAATCGCCATTCCTACCACTTCATCACCTGCGTCTTGAACCAATTTAGCAAGGCCCATAGCAGCCTCGCCAGATGCCAAGAAGTCATCAATAATCAACACTTTTTCACCAGCTGGCAAGAATTTTTTAGAAATAGTGATATCATAATTCTCTTCTTTTGTATAAGAGTACACAACACTATGATATACATCATCTACCATAAGGATGGATTTTTTCTTACGCGCAAATACCAATGGCACGTCCAGTTCAAGCGCGGCCATCAACGCCAACGCAATACCAGATGCTTCGATGGTAACAATACGTTGTACACCTGCATCACGGTAACGATCCGCGATTTCTTTACCAATTGCCTTAAACAATTGTGGATCGATTTGATGGTTTAAGAAACCATCTACTTTTAGCACCCGATTATTGAGGACAATCCCTTCTTCACGAATGCGTTCTTTTAATAATTCCATGTGCTCATACCTCCGCATAACTATCTTTAAATTTTAACGTAAACAACCCCTTAGGGTCAACCTATATCTAGTAAAAGTCTTATAATATAACCCATAAATGTCATTGCAAATATGACTTAAATATTTTGTATATGAATTATATAACTCAACTGCTTTATAAGAATATAATATAGCACGGCAAAACTTACACTAATATATAAAAAGACACACTTTAAGAAAGTTTCCTAAAGTATGTCTTTAAACATGTCTTTTTCTTATAAAATTTTATCTCGAGTACTTTCACGATTAACTAGCAAGGAAGTAAATCTCGCAGCCCCTTCAGATTGAGGAACCAAGCGTGAGCGCACAAGCACAATGTCCCGTGTTGGTACCGGAATATCTGTATCGATGCGCACAATCGTCCCTTCTTGCATTTTTTGTTGCACCACATGATTAGGCAACATGGAAATACCCATATTGATTTCTACAAGGTCTAGTAATACATCGACGCTACCTAATTCAAAGCGAGGCTTACGACAAGCGCCATGAGTCACATCGTCAAAGAATGTACGACTAGCAGAGCCTTTATGCAAGAGCAAAATAGGCTCGTTAAGAAGGCGCCCTTGATCAAAGAATCCCGCCCCTTTATAGTCAGGACCGCCAACAAAGACGTCTTGAATTGTAGCTAGCGTAGTTACCTCTAACTGAGGATTATCTCTCAATCCCTCATAATCATTAACCACGGCTAATTGCGCCTCTTTATTGAGTACCAATTCTACACAATCAGGAGACGGACGATTGATAATATGTAAGCCAATTTCACTTTCTTGTAATTGCCATTTATGGAAATAAGGCAATAAGAAATGGCGACACAAAGTATCTGTGGCAGCCAAATTTAAACTTTCATAAGCTTGGCTAACACGTTCTTGTAATTGGGTAACACCATTATCAAGAATGGAGAAAGCTTTAGCTACCGTATCAAACAATTCTTTGCCTTCTGGCGTGAACCCTACAGATTTTGTAGTACGCACGAAGAGGGGCATATTAAGTTCCCCTTCTAATTGTTTAATACTTTGACTAATGGCGGATTGGGACACGCCTAATTCTTTTGCGGCACGGGAAAAAGATAAATATAAGCCTACCCCTAAAAAGGTTCTATATAAATCTGCAGATACTGCCATTTTATTCACCTCTGTTATATACTAATAGTAACGTCTTACTTTTAAATATACATATCATTACTCTATTATAACTATAGACTCTCAATATATAATGAATATGTAGAAATCTTCATGAAAGTTAGGTCTTATGACCTTCATGAACCTTTCATATTTATTAGTACTTCTAATCTTTTTATTAGTAAGATTATCTTTACTTATAAGTCTAGACCGACTATACTTAATTTGTCAATATCCCATAGGGAATTATATACATTACAGGAGGCTACAATGGCTATACAACGATTATTCGTAACAAAACGAGAATCTTTCAACCAAGAAGCACAACGCATGTTACTTACCTTACAACAGGAATTATCTATGCCTGCTACAGATGTGACTATCTATGAGCGATACGACATCGAAAATTTAGATGCAAAAGATCTAGAGTCTGCTAAAAATTTAATTTTTTCTGAACCTCCTGTAGATACAGTATTAGAAGAAGTTCCAAGTGTTCAAGGCTTTATATTCGCTGTTGAATATGTGCCAGGTCAATACGATCAACGTGCTGACAGTGCAGAGCAATGTATTTCTATGCTCACCCTTACATCTGGCCACATCGTACGTTGCGCTCGCGTATACGCTATCGAAGGTACTTTCACTAAAGAACAGGAAAATGCCATCAAAGCATACTACATTAACCCTGTTGATTCCCGCGAAGCGAGCCTTGATGTACCAAATACATTAGCTCTCGATTTAGAAGATCCAAAGCCAGTGGCAACAATCGATGGCTTTACTACAATGAGCGATACTGATTTAGAAGCGCTCATCAAAAAATACGGCCTTGCTATGACATTAGCAGACCTTCAAATGATTAGACAACAATACGCAGAGGTAGAACACCGCGATCCTACAATTACAGAAATTCGCCTCTTCGATACATATTGGTCTGACCACTGCCGTCACACTACCTTTATGACGGAATTGACGGATATCACTATTGAAGACAGTCGCTTCACAGGCTCTATAAAGGAAGCCCTCGAAGAATATATGGAAGGCCGTACCGAGCTCTACAAAACTAAGAAAAAAGCTCGCTCCCTCATGGACATGGCTACATTAGCTGTAAAAGAATTACGCCACGCTGGCGGCCTAACAAATCTCGATGAATCCGATGAAATCAATGCATGTACTATCATCGTACCTGTCGATGTAAACGGCAAAACCGAAGAATGGTTGTTATTGTTTAAAAACGAGACCCATAACCACCCTACAGAAATCGAACCATTTGGTGGCGCAGCTACCTGTTTAGGTGGCTGTATTCGCGACCCATTGAGTGGCCGCGCTTACGTATACCAAGCTATGCGCATCACAGGCTCTGGCGATCCACGTACAAGTCTTGAAGATACGTTAGAAGGAAAACTACCACAAAAGAAAATCACCCAAGAAGCGGCTCGAGGCTATTCCTCTTATGGCAACCAAATTGGCCTTGCTACAGGCGAAGTAAAAGAATATTACCATCCTGGCTACGTAGCGAAACGCATGGAAATTGGTGCTGTTATCGGTGCCGCACCTCGCAACCAAGTTCGCCGCGAAGAGCCGACTGTCGGTGATGTTGTAGTATTACTGGGCGGTAAAACTGGTCGTGATGGCTGTGGCGGCGCTACAGGTTCCTCTAAAGAACATACCGTTGATTCTCTATCCACATGCGGTGCAGAGGTTCAAAAAGGCAACGCCCTCACAGAACGAAAAATTCAACGTTTATTCCGTCGTGGCGAAGTAACGACACTTATCAAACGTTGTAATGACTTCGGTGCAGGCGGTGTATCTGTCGCCATCGGTGAATTAACTGACGGTTTATCAATCAATCTTGACTTAGTTCCTAAAAAATACGCTGGCCTCGACGGTACAGAGTTAGCCATTTCTGAATCACAAGAGCGCATGGCCTGTGTCATCGCCGCTTCTGATGTAGAAGCGTTCAAATCATACTGCGACGAAGAAAACTTGGAATGCACAGTTGTAGCTGAGGTAACTGATACAAATCGCCTTGTTATGAACTGGAATGGCGAAACAATTGTAGATATTAGCCGAGACTTTTTAAATACAAATGGTGCTAGCCAACAACAAGAAGCTATCGTAAAAGCTCCAGCAGATCGCTCCTACTTCTTACGCGGTTCTGCTAGTGCAGATAACTTCAAAGAAAAATGGCTCGCAGCTGTATCCGATTTAAATGCAGCCTCCCAACAAGGCTTAGCAGAACGCTTTGACAGCACTGTGGGTGCTAATACGGTGCTCATGCCATTCGGTGGTAAGTTCCAAAAAACGCCTACCCAAGGCATGGTGGCTAAATTACCTGTTCTAAACGGTGAAACTACAACGGCTAGCATCATGACTCATGGCTTTGTACCCGAGTTATCTGCATGGAGTCCTTATCATGGTGCACAATATGCAGTGCTTTTATCTGTAGCAAAATTAGTAGCTCTTGGCGGTCGCCGTGAAGATGCATACTTAACATTACAAGAATATTTCGAACGCCTCAACTCTAAAGAATCTTGGGGTAAACCAGTAGCTGCACTTCTCGGTGCTTATAAGGCACAAAAAGAACTTGAAATCGGAGCTATCGGCGGCAAAGACTCTATGAGCGGTACATTTATGGACCTTACGGTTCCGCCTACCCTCGTATCCTTTGCGGTTGGTACAGCTCATGTAGATAATATTGTGAGCCAAGACCTTAAAGGCGTAGATCACCGTCTCGTATTCTTCGATGTACCTCGTAAATACGATGACACCCCTGATTGGGATCGATTCAAAGAAAACTGCGATACACTACAAGAACAAATTGAAAAAGGTCGCGTTTACTCTGCCTATGTAGTTGATCAAGGCGGCATTCCTGAAGCAGTCACTAAAATGGCCCTTGGCAACAATATTGGTGTTAAATTCGATAAATACGCTGAACGTGGTATCTTCCAACCAGCTCTCGGTTCCTTCATCGTTGAAGTAGATATTACGGCTGTTAATTATCTTTTAGAGTTACCTGATGTGAAAGTTATCGGTGTAACCCAAGCCACACCTGTTATCGAATGGGAGGGACAATCTGTTTCTCTCAAAGAAATACAAGATGCTTATGAAGCACCTCTAAACGATATCTTCCCTATGCATGCACCAAACGGCTTTGGTGAAGCAGTCGCTTATATTCATGATCAACACGCTAAACCTCGCAGCACCTCCCTAGGTGCCAAACCAAAAGTTCTTATTCCAGTATTCCCTGGCACAAACTGCGAATTTGATTCTGCTCGCGCCTTTGAACGGGCTGGTGCAGAAACAGATATCGTGCTTATCCGCAACCAAACTCCAGAACAATTAAAAGAATCTATCGACGTAATCAAAGCTAAATTAGCAGAGTCTCAAATTCTTATGTTCCCAGGAGGTTTCAGTGCTGGTGATGAGCCAGATGGTTCTGGTAAATTCATAGCCACCCTCTTCCGCAACCCATACCTTGCAGAAGGTTTAGAAAACCTATTGTACAAACAAGATGGCCTTGTATTAGGTATTTGTAACGGCTTCCAAGCGCTCATCAAGTTAGGCTTATTACCTGGTGGACATATTGAAACGTTAACTGCAGATCATCCTACATTGACATACAATACCATTGGTCGTCACTTATCTCGCATGGTTAATACGAAAGTTATTTCCACTAAATCTCCTTGGATGAGCGATGCCAAGGCAGGTGAAATTTACACGGTACCAATTTCCCACGGCGAAGGTCGCTTTATAGCTTCTCCTCAACAAGTGTTAGAGTTCAATAAAACTGGCCAAATCGCTACACAATATGTAGACTTTGATGGTATTGCCTCCATGGATAGTCGCTTCAATCCAAATCAATCTGTAGCTGCTATCGAAGGTATTTACAGCCCTGATGGTCGCGTATTCGGCAAAATGGCACACTCCGAACGCTGTGGTGCAGGCATTAGCAAAAATATTCCTGGACAACTAGAAATGCCAATTTTTACATCTGGTGTAAAATACTTCAAATAATTGATTACTATGAACTTTCTTGTGAAAGCCTACTTCTTCAAGTAGGCTTTTTCAATATTGATTTTTTTCGAAAATATTAGTATTATAAATTGATACTATATTTACAAACATGAGTTCTCATGTAAAGCTATAACATACCTAGTGTGGGTTAAGAAAGGATTTTATTATGCATTGTGCTCAGAAAATGACTCATAATATCTACTGGATTGGTAGTAATGACTGGACAACAGAACGTTTCGAAAACTTATTTCCTATTCCAAATGGTGTTAGCTATAACAGCTATTTCATCGACGATGAAAAGACTTGTGTGGTAGACTCTGTAGATGCTGAAATTCGTGAAGAGTACTTCGACAACTTGACTCACCTCTTAAATGGTCGTGAACTCGATTACATCGTCGTAAACCATATGGAGCCTGATCATTGCCAAACATTATTGGAAACATTGGAACGGTATCCAAATTGTAAAATGGTAGGTAATGCTACAACATTCCGCATGTTTGAGCAATTCTATAACACTCCAAAACCAGAACAATACCATCAAATTAAAGAAGGCGATGAAATCTGTTTAGGTAAACATACTTTGGTTTCTTACACTATGCCTATGGTTCACTGGCCTGAAGTAACTTGTACATACGAAAAATCTACAGGCACATTGTTCTCTGCAGATGCTTTTGGTACATTCGGTACAGTTAATGGTAATATCTTTGCTGACCAAACCGATTTCGTAGCTACATACGAAGAAGAAGCTCGCCGTTACTATACAAATATCGTTGGTAAATACGGACCACAAGTACAAAATGCGCTTCGCAAAATTTCTAGCCTTGATATCAAACGCATTGCTCCACTTCATGGTCCAATCTGGCGCACCCCTGAATCTATCCAATATATCACGCACAAATACTTACATTGGTCCAGCTATACAGCCGAACAAAAAGGTGTTGTTATCGCTTTTGGTTCCATGTACGGCAATACTCGTGCTATTGCTCAACAATTGGCTAAACAACTCTCCAAACGTGGCGTTACAGATATCAAAATTTACGATGTTTCCAAAACTAATGCTTCCTACATCATCTCCGATGCTTGGAAATATACTAACTTGGTAACTATCGCACCTACATATAACTTGAATCTATACCTTACTATGGAAAACTTTATCCATGAATTAAAAGCCCTTAACTTCCAAAACCATAAAGTATCCATCATCGGTAACCACTCTTGGGCTTCCGCTGCGATGAAAACAATGGTTTCCCATTTCGAAAATGATTTCAAAGACATTGAAATCGTTTCCGAACCACTAGATATCAAATCCTCTTTGAAAGAAGAAGATCTTCCATTAATTGAAAAAATGGCAGACGATATCAAAGCGTCCATTGAAGCTGCTGAAATTAAAGACGTATTCTAATACAAGAGCCGCCTATTTAGGCGGCTTTTCTTTTTATATACCACATTTTATACGCCTAAAACCAAGCTATGATTTTTGGTTTATATCCATTTATTGAGATCAAATACTATATTTTAAAAGCCTTGTAAATATGCAATAATTCTACTATTTTTTTGCTTGACATAAATCTAACTTTTTCATATACTATACAAGTACCTGTTACACAACAGAATACATGGAGAGGTGTCCGAGCGGCTGAAGGAGCATGATTGGAAATCATGTGTGCGGTTATCCCGTACCCAGGGTTCAAATCCCTGTCTCTCCGCCATAGTAAAAGCAGTGCTTTCGCACTGCTTTTTTATTTGCATATAAAGAAAAAGCTATTCGAATTATACTCGAATAGCTTTTTGTATATCACACTATATTAGTTGTGAATTTTCTTTGCAATATCACCGATAATTTCAGGTGTTGTTCTACAACAGCCACCAATGATTTCAGCTCCAGCTTTTCGCCATACCTCAACGTAGTCTACAAATGATGCAGCATCGCCATACCAAGTTTTAGTTTTACTATCATAGCTTTCACCAAGATTAGGATATACAGCAATCGGTTTATCTGTAACAGTACGAATATCTTTTATCAATGATTCTACATATTCCGGTTTGGTACAATTAATGCCAATCCCTGTAATAGGATGTACCTTATCAATCATTTGTGCACATTTAATAATGGTTTCGCCACTAGAAACATGGTGCCCATCTTTACAGGAAAAAGCAATCCATGCAGGAATACCTTTGGATGTAAACGGATCAGACATAGCTCTCGCAATAGCGATCGCTTCAGCATAAGACGGTATGGTTTCAAAGGATAATATATCTGGATTTTCTTCACAGAATAACGCTAATCGAGGAATATGGAATACCTCTAGATATTCTGTTTGTACATCAGGATACCCACGGTATTCAGAACCATCCGCCAAAAAAGCGCCATAAGGACCTACAGAGGCTGCCACCAACGGTTTAGGTAAAGCACCTTCAGAAAAATATTTAACCCCCTCAGGAGTCTCTTCACCAAGTTTAATACCACGCAATGTAAGCGCTCCACTCGCCTTTGCTTCTAAAAACTCATTACGAGCTTGCACGGCTAAACGAACAGATAGTTTAACGAGCTCTATCGCTTCTTCCGTGCCATAACCTAAACCTTTAAAGCCTGCTACTGTCGCTTGATAGCCAGAGCTTTGAATGATATCGGCACCCGCAGCTAAATAAGAAATATGTATTTTCTTAATGATATCTGGCTGATCCATGAGAACTTTAGCAGACCACAACTTATGTTGAATATCACAGCCATAACGCTCTAATTCGGTCCCTAAAGCTCCATCTAAGACGAGGGCGTCCTTTTCCTTAATAATATCTAAAAATGCACTTCGTTTAGCCATCATATCACCCATTCTATACATACCCTCATATAACACGAGGCTTACCTAGCATATTATATCAAATAATACATTCTGGTACTATCTACAAACTATTTTAATACCTCTGCTGGAGGCTCCTTACCAAACCATTTCTTATAAATTTCTGCGTATTTACCATTTGCTTTGATCTTAGCCAAACCATCATTAATTTTGTTAAGCAACTCTGTATTGCCTTTTTTCACAGCAATACCTAGTGGTGCCGCATCATAGTCCTCTCCAGTAACCTTTGCGATACCTTTGCCCTTACCATTAACATAATATTCGTTTACTGGTGTATCGTTGATAACTACATCAACGCCTTTATTTTGTAGTTCTAAGAAAGCATCAACGATAATATTAAACTGGCGTACATCGGCATTGGGAATCTTGCTGGCAATCTCTGCGCCAGTAGAGCCGATGGATACACCAATGCGCTTACCTTCTAAATCCTTAAAACTATTAATATTGGTGTTATCAATGTTCACAACGAGACCATTACCTGCAATATAGTACGGTTTACTAAAATCAACGGATTTTGCTCGTTCTTCAGAAATAGTCATATCCGAAATAGCGATGTCGATGGTATTACTTTGTAATGCTGGTAAAAGCGCATCAAAGTTTAGATTTTGAATATCTGCTTCTATGCCCTCTTCGTTTGCAATCGCATTGATAATATCAATATCAAATCCAGCTAATTTACCACTATCTTTGTCTTTAAAACCAAATGGTGCATAGGTCGCATCAGTACCTACGCGCCATGCCTTCTGACTATTCCCCTCCTTACCACAGCCTGCGATTAATAAACTACTAGCAATGGTGAAAGCCCCTAATAGAGCTGCTATTTTCTTAAATTTCATATTATTACCCTTACTTCTCTCCGTTCTATCTAGAAACAGAGTTCTTCTTAATCAACTAATATATTTATACTTACACTTATGAGCATAATAAAAATAATACCTCTAAAGGTATTATAGTTTTATGATAACATTCGATATAGTAAGGGTCAACAAATCCAACTATACCAATAGGTATTGAATTGATATAGTTTTTAGCTATATCGAAAATAACATTCCTAAGTATATAAAAAGACCGCCTTTACCAAGCATAGATGAAACTTGATAAAGGCGGTCATCCCCAAAATGGAGGATTCCTGGTTATTTATAGAATAAATAAGCTATTCAATTCATTTAGGATATATAGTATGTAATTTATTTAGCATGTTTAGCTTTTATATACATAGCTACCTTGTACAAGAACGTACAGAGTAATAAATACATTACGATACTGAGGTATGTCGCTTCAGGTGTTTCTACCCAGGCTTGAGCAAATACATCAACACCTACAATGCGAAGTACCGCACTGAACAAGGATCCAATAGCACCACCGGCTACGAGACCAGAGGCAATTGTACTACCTTTGGAGAAGCGAAGATCTGCCAATTCTTTGTCTTTTGTACTATTTTGTACAAGATACGCAATCAAACCTCCGATAAGTAATGGTGTATTAATTTCCATTGGCAAGTATGTGCCCAAGGCAAATGCCAACGGCGGAACTCTTACCATCCACAAGATAATTGCAAATAATGCACCAGCCATGTAAAGAGGCCATTGAGCACTACCACCAGTCATCATTGGCTCAATGATTGCGGCCATAGCATTCGCTTGAGGTGCATTTAATGCATGATCTCCTACAAATCCATAAGCATCGTTTAAAAGAATCATAACACCTACAGAAAGTACGGCACAAAGAATAGTACCAACGATTTGCCATTGTTCCATTTTCTTAGGTGTAGCACCTGTCATATGTGCCACCTTAAGTTCAGACATAAAGTTACCAGCCATCCCAATAGTAGTACCAATAAAGGATGCCATCATGAGGACTGCAATCATACCGACCTTACCAGTCATACCTGCTGCGGTTAAGCATACAGCGGAGATAATAATCATAAAGATTGTCATACCTGAAACTGGTTCTGTACCTGTATAAGCGATGGAGCTAATCCCCACTACAGATAATAGGAATGACATAATAAGAACAATTAAGAATACTACAATTGTTTGTCCGAAGCTTTCAGCATACATAAAATGGAAATATGCTGCAAATAAAACTGTACATAACAAGATGCCAGCACCAATCCAAGATGTAGGTACATCACGTTGTGTACGAAGCAAATTAACATCTACAGTTTTAGAACTAAAGATATCAAGCACTGCATTTTTAACAACATTTGCTACCACTTTAGACATTGTAATTAAACCAATAATGCCTGCCATAGCGAGCATGCCGATACCAATATGACGAACATAATCGAGGAATACCTTGCGAATTGGGGCCTCGCCCAATGGAACTGCATGACCGCCAATTTGCATAATATGTTCAGGTGCTAAATAGTACACAATCGGAATACATACAAACCAAGAGAAGAAAGAACCGGCTGCAATGATAGCCGCATAGCGAAGGCCCGTGAAATAACCAAGGCCAAGCAATGCTGCATCAGTATCTACCGCTGCAGTTAGCTTAGTTTGATCTGCAAGGGCTGCCCCCCACTTAAAGGTAGCAGTGCGAATAACCTCTTGCCACCACCCCAAACTATTAAGAATAAAGTCATACACGAGAGCAATTAAACCAGAGCCAAGCATAAGTTTTGCTTTGCTCCCCTCATTACTCATCAATACTTCCGCTGCAGCACGACCACTTGGAAACGGATACACATAGTGCATTTCCTCAACGAAATAGCGACGGAACATAACGCATAATAAAACACCTAAAACGCCGCCAAGAATGATAGGAATCGCCATTTGTACAAATGATACATCTGTTACATTCCAGATGTAAAGAGCTGGCAAGAAGAACATAGCCCCTGCTAATGTGTTCGTACTAGAACTAGCGATAGCTTGAATGTGTACCGTTTCGGCAAAAGCATTTTGCCGCTTTAAAATAACTGCTGTACCCATAGCAAGTACAGATACTGGCGCAAAAGCATCTACTGTTTGACCGATTTTCAAACATAAATAGCCAACAGCCAGTGTGAAAACTGCCGCATAGAACAAGCCCCAGAAGACTACATATGAGTTAATCTCTACGTAATCTTTCTTAGGATCTAACACCGGTTCTATGGGTGGAATGGAACGAACCTCGTCCGACATAGTAAAACCTCCTCACAGAAAAAGTACAAACGTATAACTATTCACCTTTATACTAACACGGTACTACACATGGTTCAATGGTTTTCTATGCACTATGCGAATAAAACAATACACCCCCTATAAATAATTATTTTGCATTTTTGGCGTCCCTGTTCTACAATGAAAGTATATTAAGAATCTCTATTATGTAACGGTATCGTATACTGCCCTGTATAACACGTATGTTTACTTACGAGGAGGCTCATTATGGAATCAATGGTCGAACGTTTTGTACGCTATACGAGCATAAATACACGGTCTAATGAGGAAAGTACAACCATTCCTAGTACTCAAACTCAAGTAGACTTTGCTACGAATGTGCTCGTCCCCGATTTAAAAGCAATAGGATTAGATGAGGTTATTTATAATCGTGAAAATGGTTTTGTCATCGGCACATTACATGCTAATACTGATGAGAAAACCCCTTCCATCGGCTTCATTGCCCATATGGATACAGCTGATTATAACGCAGAAAATATTAAGCCTCGTATCGTAGAAAACTATGATGGTAGTGATATTTGCCTTAACGAAGAACATCAAATCTTCACCCGTCGTACAGATTTTCCTAACCTAAAAAATTACATTGGCAAGTCCTTAGTTGTAACCGATGGTCTAACACTTCTTGGTGGTGATGACAAGGCTGGCATCTGTGAAATCATGGAAGCCCTCGCCTATCTCGTATCTCACCCAGAAATTAAACATGGTAAAATCATGTGTGCTTTCGGTCCAGATGAAGAAATCGGTACTGGTGCTGACCACTTCGATGTTAAACAATTTCCTGTAGACTATGCTTACACTATCGATGGTGAAAGCCTAGGCCAACTCGAATATGAAACCTTTAACGCTGCTGGCGGTACAGTAACCCTCAAAGGCGTATCTGTTCACACAGGTACTGCCAAAGGCATTATGATCAACTGTGCTAAACTAGCTATGCAATTTGATGCTTTATTACCAGGAGCAGCTGTTCCTGAGCACACATGTGGTCGCCAAGGTTTCTTTATGCTCATGAGCATGGAAACACAAGTAGATACCGGCAAAATGAACTATATTATCCGCGATCATAATAAGGAATTGTTCGAAGCAAAAAAAGCATTCTTCTTACAAGCAGGTCAAACATTGAATGAAATATATGGGCGTGAAGTATGTGAGGTCTCTGTAAAAGACCAATACTATAACATGTACGATATCATCAAAGACAATATGGAATGCGTAAACGTAGCCAAAGCAGCAATGAAAAAAGCTGGAATTACACCTATTTGTGATCCTATTCGCGGTGGCACAGATGGATCCAAAATCTCCTTCATGGGCATTCCTACACCAAATATTTTTACAGGCGTAGAAAATCTACATGGTCGTCATGAATTCGCATGTATCGATGATATGAAAAAAGCTGTTGAAGTTATCGTTAATATTGTAAATATTGAAAAATAATAATATTAGCAAAGCAGTACTAGATAACCAAAAAGGACTATACGAGCCTAGGCTCGTATAGTCCTTTTATTTTACATTTTACGCAAGCTTACCATTATGTTTGCGATTCCTAATTTCTTCTTCTTCAGCGCGAGCTTTCAACGAGAGGTCTCTCTCAGTCCCCACATAACGGCCATATAATAAATAATAGGCAACCAGCGCAAGGAGCGCAACAACAACAGTTACATGGAACATACTAGCATAACCTACAACCTCTTTAACGGCACCTAAAATATAGGGGCCAAAGCCAAGCCCCATATCCAAGGCAATGAAGTATGTAGATGTGGCAACACCAATACGATGAACAGGTACTATCTTAACAGTAACAGCTTGTCCGTTGGACATAAATGTACCATATCCAAGGCCAACAAACACAGCCGATAAAAGCACAAGCCATGTGGAGTGAGCGATGGATAATAAGAAAATACCAAGTGCTAAGGATACAAAACAAGGATAGAGAACGAAGTTTTCCCCTTTCATATCGAAAACAATGCCAAGCAATGGTCTTGTTATAGTAATAACTACAGCATATACAACAAAGAAGAAGGTGCCCGCCATAATAAGATCTAGGTCTTTTGTGTAAGCCGCCATAAAGCCAATAACACCAGAGTAGGCAAAGCCGACTAGAATAGAAACAAGGCTGATTGAATTCATCCGAGGTTCAATGTAGTCCGAGATTCTAATGCCCTTATGTGCTTCAGATTCGATACCAAGTTTAGGTTCATTAAATTTCATGATGACTGAGCCAATACCACAGAAGATGATAAGTGCAACACAGAATGCGATGATAAAATCATAACCAAGACTATGAAGCATCAAGATACCTAAGAATGGCCCTACTGCAGCGGCGAGAGAGGTAGATAAGCCATAATAGTTAATCCCTTCCCCACGGCGTGACGTAGGAATAATAGCAGCTATGATAGTACTTGTAGCAGTAGATGTAATACCATAAGCAAAACCATTTAAGAAACGAACACTATCAAGCATTAGTAAATTAGGTGTGTAGAAATACATAGCTGTTGAAATCAAGTAAATCAATAACCCTAAATAAAGCATCTTGCGACACCCTAGAATACTGATAAACCGTCCTGCCAACAAACGGGCTACAACGGTGCCAATAATATATATACCAACAGCAAGTCCCGCTTGACTAGCCGTAGCATGAAGATTATCTTTTGCTACAACCGCAATAATAACAATTAATAAATAATAAATTAAAAATACTAAGAAATTAATCAAAGTATCAAGGACAAAGGATTTTGTCCACAAGGCCTCCTTAGCCTTATCCATATTATCAACTCCATTTTTTAAATTATTGTCAACCAGTTTGCGACAACGGTTAATTATAAACCTCTCATTATAAAAAACAAGAATTAAAATATTATATATCTCATCAATTTTATTTATAACAAACTACATATTCACAATAAATACGCATTAATTTCCATTTTAATATCTCATATATTTTTACGATATAAAAACACCTTCAATAGCGACAGATGAGACCAAAAGACTCAAAGCCAACTATTAAAGGTGCTACTTTAAATATTTATTTTGTTTTTAGACCACAAGCTTTGAAGAAATTCTTGTACGCTTCAGCCTTTTTCGGTAGGCTCAACGGATAGGCGCGTGATGTAGATGGCAAACGTGTCAATGTCAATTCCCGACCATTAAATACAAAAGGAATTGTTTCACCAGTTTTAGGTAATTTAACCTTTTCTGGTAAAAGGCTCAATAAAATCTCCGTAGCCTTGCCGCCTGTTGTACCAATATGCTTACAGTCAGGGATTTGCTCCAGTACGTCCGCAAGTGGAACTGGTTCAACGACCTTAAGAAATGCATCAGATGCATTCCCTTTTTCTCGAATAGCTTTCAAAACAGTAGGACAAGATGCAATTCCAGCTTCAGACAAAAAGGCTTTAATCTTCTCAGGATCCATCGCTTTTTCCTCACCATTTCTAAAATGATCCTTTTCATCAAAGAATACGAGGCCAAAAACACGCCACATATCATTTTGGAAATTTGGATAATGGAATTCCATAGCACGTTTTGATTGTTCTGGAGGAAATGTGCCCATCATCATGACTGTTGCCTTCTTTGGTAAGAATGGAGGGAATGGTCTTGTTTCAATTGTTTCTGCCATATAGCATCAACTCCTTTCACATTCTAATATGAACTTAATTTTTAATACAATATATGAGATATATCACACATTATAATCCAATTAGCTCCTATGTGAAAGCAACTAAAGAACTTATTAAAATATATCAATAAACTTACATTATCTATCATTATTGACCAATTGGTTGAGAAACCAAGGTATTAATATGATCAAAACCAACTGGTATTGGAGATACGAGATACAAGCAAATTACAGCAGCCACGGCAAAACCGATTGCTAAATAAGAGAAACTGCCATTCCGAGGAAATTCATACATACCAAAGAGGCGTATCCCTATAGCAGCACCAATAGCTGTAATCAAAGACGGTATAGAAAAAATGTTATAAAAGCCGAATACTACCATAAGGCCTGCATAGCCACCTACTACAGTAACCATAGGCAACATGCGATCCATTGGATTTGGAATAGATCGCGTAAGTGCAGCTGGATAATATGAAGCTTCTACACCAAACATGCCTAAGAATATATTAAAACCAGCCCAAATGCTATCCCATACGTTTCTAAAAGCATCTCTATGCTTGCCGGCATACCATGCAAAGTCCGTAACGATTAAAATGGCTAAGCCTACACAGACAAAGTAGAATTCACTAGGAATTTTAGGACCTGCATAAGCACCTACAGCTGTTGCAACAGCACTCAAAATCGATGCTACTATTACGCGCTGTAAACGAGGTCGTTTATTTTCAGGAATGCGTTTATACACAGTAGCCAATAACTCTAAAACAAAGCAAGCCATAAAAACAGCAATGCCTGCAGCAGGAACAAAGAACGCGCTTACCAAACTCAAAATGAAGGGAATGCACAAGCGCCATTTAGGGAATAAGACAAGATCTTTATAATCTAAACGAATATCTTGTGTTTCCATAGTGAAGTTGTTGTACACCACAAAGAGCAACATAAAGGCGATTACGTCAACGGCAGTTGCACCCCAAATCAATAAAGTTGGTACTACAACCATAGATAAGGCTACCCCAGAAAGGCGAGATAAACCAGCAGCCACTAAGCCCAGTAATAAAAACGGTGTTAAAGCAGATATAATTTCGAGCATAATATTCCTCCCATCATTGTATAAATTTAAGTATATAGTATCTACCACACTACATCAAGGAGAGATATATTTTTTCATAGCTAGACGCTTTCGCACAGCAGAGGTAGAGCAACCCATCACCTGTGCAATCTTTGCAACTCCATAACCTTGAGCACGGAGTTTTTTAATCTTATTTTCGTCTAGATCAAGAGTATTTGCCCTTATTTCTATACCTTGCTCTCGCAAATAAATTGCCACTGTAGAACCACGTATCCCATAAGCTAGGCCAATGTCATCTGTACTCATGTGATGATGAATATATAAATAAGCCATCTCCTCTACGCGCATAGGCTTTCGAACTTTAGGAATTAAGCAATTCCCCATATGCCGCAATACATGGTGAACTTTCCATCGAGATATACCATACATACGAGCAATGGCATCTGTACTATTTCCACTTTTATAAGCCCTACATATACGTACTACATCTATAGAGACGTTTTTATTTGATTGCTGACAAGCCAATCCATATTCTTTCAAGCGATTCGCTATCGTCGTAATAGACACATCATAACGCTTCGCTAATGAATGGAGCGACCACTTACCGGTCTCATACAAAGCTTGTACATGGACCATATTGATTTCTTTCTTCAGAGGCCTCCGTTCGATATCGTACGCTTTCATACGGCGCATGATGGTATCAACACTACATTGAAAATAATCCGCCACATCGCGAACGCTCCATTGTTTCTCTATATATAATTGCTGCAACAGCTGTTTTGGTATAACACGCACATTTCGATACATAATTTTGCCCTTCCTTATAAACGAACTCCTTCCCCTATTATTGTGAAAGTTTCACTAAGAAAAAACAATAAAAAAGAGGTTCCTAATAGTCACATAGGTGACCAATAGGAACCTCTTTCAATATGTAATTATATGCCCCACATTATGATATGTGACAGTATGGTTGCTATACCACATCAGTGCACAATCCATTATTATTTATGTTCCAATAAAACCATAATTAGTTTATACACTTATAAATAGATTACTTCATTAACGGTATCTACGTTCAAGAGCTTTAGGTTTACTTAAAATGATGGACCATTTCATGCCCTCTTTTAAAGCATGATTAGATTTACGACCGCGAGTTGAAGTCGCAGCTAGAGCAGTAGGCGCAGTTGTAATGCCTACATTTTCAATAAGAACTTGCCCCTCTTTAGCTACTTTATCTCGTTTAAACTCAGCTAGTCTTTCACTTAAGGTCGGCCCCGTAACAGCTTCTCTATCTAAGCGAGTCTTACTGGTAGTATAACTCGGATTGCTACTGGAACTTTTCATTGATAAGGCTTCAATATCTCGTTGAGCTGCTGCAGCCTCTTCATTGAAATGTATGTCCTCCATAGTTTTCGATGGTGCTTCTGGTTGCTGATTTACAATCGGTTTATCTTCATAAGAGTCCCGATAAAAGTCATCAACCTTAGACAAATCATCTATAGACGGTTCATCTACCTTGCGTTCTATGGAGATGCCATATTCGCGCTCCATATCTTCCCAAGTTCCGCCACCAGAGCTTTCATACTCATCATACTCTTCAGACTCTTCAGTATTCTTATTTTTTATAATGGAAAAAGCAATGTACGCTATGATACCTAAAACAAAGATTGGATTATGCGAAAAGATGGATAGCACTGAAGACAAAATAGAGTCCATAGCTACTCCTATTCACCATCTGCTAAGTTTTCACGCATTTTAGTGTCTGCAATAATATTGTTCATATTGTAGTAATCCATAACGCCAAGATTACCATTTCTGAAAGCTTCTGCCAATGCTTTAGGGACTTCAGCTTGTGCTTCCACAACCTTAGCTTGCATGTCTTGTGTTTTAGCACGCATTTCTTGTTCTGTAGCAACAGCCATTGCACGACGTTCTTCCGCACGAGCTTGAGCGATTTTCTTATCCGCTTCCGCTTGGTCAGTTTGCAATTGAGCGCCAATGTTACGTCCCACGTCTACGTCAGCGATATCGATGGACAAGATTTCGAATGCAGTACCCGCATCAAGGCCTTTACCCAATACAGTACGGGAAATGTGATCTGGATTTTCCAATACATCTGTATGTTCTTCAGAGGAACCTACAGTCGTTACGATACCTTCACCTACACGGGCAATAATTGTGGCTTCACCAGCACCCCCAACGAGGCGATCGATATTCGCACGTACAGTAACACGAGCACGAACTTTCAATTCGATACCATTTTTTGCTACCGCAGAAATAATTGGAGTTTCAATCACTTTAGGATTAACGGACATTTGAACCGCTTCCAATACATCACGACCGGCGAGGTCGATAGCTGCGGAACGTTCAAAGGTCAACGGAATAGATGCCCGTTCAGCGGCAATCAAAGCATCTACAACGCGGTCAACGTCACCACCTGCGAGGTAATGAGCTTCCAACTGATTTACATTCACATCAAGACCTGCTTTATTAGCTTTAATCAAAGGCATTACGATTTGAGATGGATTTACACGACGTAAGCGCATACCTACAAGTGTAAAGATACCTACGTTAACGCCCGCTGCTAGAGCGGATACCCAAAGCCCTAATGGCACAACATATAAGAATACCATAATACCAATCAGCAAAATGGGAATCAAAATTAAAATACCTACATCCATAATAACCTCCATTATTTACAACGATGTTGCGAAAGCTTAATCACGCTTTCTAACAATATTGCGGCCACCTACAACACGAAGTACCACAATAGGTGAACCGGCATCGATGAAGTCACCTTCGGTCACAACATCTACCAAATTACCATTAATTTTAGCAATACCTGCAGGGCGCAGTGTTGTATGAGCTACGCCTTCCTTGCCAGCCAAATCTTCTAATACATCATTAGATACATAACCAGCTTTTGTCGTAGATCGTTGCCCTAAGGTAAACAATTTGCCTATCCAAGTCTTTTCAAAGTGATTAAAGAACACGATGATAATGACAATTAACAAGGCTGTTAATCCTAGCACGGCATACAATGCTACCGTGCCTTCCCCAAGAGCTACATAAACGCCCCACAGGAATGCGCAATAACCGATAAGACCTAAAATACCGCCTGGTACTACGAGTTCTACCGCCATCAAGGCAACGCCGATAGCCATCCATATCAAAAACTCCATAGGGCCTCCTCTCTTAAATTAATTTTATACAACTGATATGTTCATTATACAATATTGAGGATAAATTATAAAGACACTAAATAAAAACGACTACTTACTCAGGTTCAACCTAGTTCAGTAGTCGTTTATTTTGTGTACAAATCAACTTACTTTATAATCTCAAGATTCTACTCCAAGATTTTAAAGACCTATGATATTATACTTCTGTTTTTTTCAATTGATCGTTGCCAATACCTGTTTTTTGAAGGATTAACAAGCTAATGCTCATAGCCATGCCTACTACAGTGGCAAGGCCCATCCCTTTTAATACAACAGGACCAACCGCGAGTTCTGCACCACTAAGACCTACCACAAGGATAACGGATGTAAGAATCATATTAACAGGATTTGTGTAGTCTACTTTACGTTCTACAAGCATACGCAAGCCAGATGCTGCGATGATACCGAACAATAAAATAGATACACCACCCATAACAGGTACCGGAATAGCATGAATAAGAGCTGCCACTTTACCTACAAAGGACACAATCATCGCTAAAACTGCGGCACCACCGATTACCCATACGCTGAAGCAACGAGTGATAGCAAGTACGCCGATGTTTTCACCATATGTCGTATTTGGTGTAGCACCGAAGAAACCAGAAAGAATATTTGCAAGACCATCACCAAGCAAGGATCTTTGTAGACCTGGCTCTTTCATCAAGTCTTTAGCGACGATATTACTAGTAACAACTAAATGACCAACATGCTCTGCAAATACTACAAAGAGCGCCGGCATAATCATGATAATTGCATTGATATCAAATACAGGCATGCCGTAGAACTGAGGCAACGAAAGCCAAGGAGCAGCTTCTACACCAGAGAAGTCAACAACTCCCATCACAGCAGACAATACATAGCCGGAGACAACACCAATAAGAACAGGAATAACAGCTAAGAAACCACGGAACACAACAGATCCAAGCAAGGTAACAACTAAGGAAAACATAGAGATAATAATAGCTTGGCTATGGCTCATGCCTAAATCTTGATTGCCGATAAGTCCAGACATACTCATCGCTACTGGCGCTAATTCTAAGCCGATAATAGCTACGATAGCACCCATAGCAGCTGGTGGGAATAATTTATCAATCCAACGCGTACCAATATAACGTACGAGAATAGATAAAATAACAAAAGATAGACCAAATACAACGAAGGCCCCTTTTGCAGCTTCATAACCAAGACCTGCAGATAACACACCTGCTACAGGCGCAATAAAGGCAAAGCTAGAACCAAGATATGCAGGGATCTTGCCCTTACACACAAATAAGTACAATAATGTACCAATACCATTCATAAACAATGCCGTTGCTGGATCTACTTTTAATAAATACGGTACTAATACAGTAGAGCCAAACATGGCAAATAAATGTTGAAAACTAAGTGGTAACATTCGGCCCCATGATGGGCGTTCTTGAATATCAATATAATCTTTCATCGTTTCTCCTCATACACAATATAACGATGCTAAGTTCATATAGTACAGTCCTTAAATATACTCTATGAATTTACACAAACAGATTCATCTTATGATACATAAGTTAGATATTAACGTTCAAATTTAGTCTGTCTACGAGTCGACTTTTTAGAAGGCTGTGGTTTAAACGGTCCAGGCATATTTGTCTTATTAGTACGCTTTGGAGCGGCAGGCTTGAAACGACTTTGTGTTTCTTCACGCAAAGATGGTAATGGTTCAGCTGTACCAACTGGTTTTACCCCTTCTACATTACGACGACCAATACTTGCCAACAACCCAATAGCCATGAAATTCATCAGTAATGAAGAGCCGCCATAACTAACAAACGGTAATGGTACCCCTGTTACAGGCATAATACCACATACCATGGCGATGTTAAACAAGGCCTGACCACTGATAAGCAATGTTATTCCCATTGCTAACCATTTCCCGAATTCATCACGAGCCTTATTAGAAATGCGGAACCCAAAATAGGTAAAAGCTGCAATCAGAACGACAACAAACACTGCACCAATGAAGCCCATTTCTTGCGCCCATACAGCAAAAGCAAAGTCCGTGTGTGCCTCTGGTAAGTAAAAATACTTTGATGTACCTTGCATAAAGCCTTCGCCTAAAATGCCACCAGAACCTACAGCCAACAAGCCTTGAACGGTTTGATACCCCATATCCTGTGCATGAGGCCAAGGGTCAAACCAAGATTGAATACGTTCCCAACGATATGGCGACATACGAGCTGCAATAAAGCCAAGAAATCCAGCTATCGCAAAAGCTCCGCCAAAGAATTTTCCATCAAAACCTGCTAAATAGATGAGCACAAATGAAAAGCCAAAAATCAATACGGTAGTGCCCATATCTGGTTGCAAGATTGTCAATCCTGCAAATATAGTTGGCCATATTAACATCGGCAACATATAACTTATACGTTCACTAAAATAACCTTGTAAATTAATGAGTGGGTTAATATGCCTTGGTTTTCCCCATTTTCGCATAGTACTCAATTTAGCCGCTGTCCATATCAAGGCCGCTAATTTCGCAAATTCTGAAGGTTGAATCGATACAGGACCAATAACAATCCAACGACGCGCACCATTAATGACAGCACCAATCACAAGAACCAAAATCATACCAATTAATGTAACAATCATAATTCTTTGCAACATGTGAGGCTTCTGTAACTGACGGTAATCATAACGATACAAAATAACGCCTACCGCCATAGACAAAAGCAAGAATGTCATGTGCTTTAAAAAGTAGCCTAATAATCCTGTATTTTCATAGATAGAGCTGATATAAGTAGCACTAAAGATATTTACACTACCTATAATTGTAATGAGAAGAATAGGTAAGAGCATACCTTGTAAGTCATTTTTAAAGAGTGAGCCCCACCGACTATCCCCCTTATTCGGTGTTTCCATGTTAAGCCTCCTTTTGTACTTTTGGCTTAATTGCTTCTAAGCGGAAAATAGGTTGACCTTTTTCACTAAATTTTTCTTCATATTCAGTCTTTACATTTGGAAGATCCGTACTATGTAAATCATACGTTACATTTTTAAGCTTCCAACCGCATTCTTTGAATTCTTCGAGAGAAAACATAAACAATCGTTCATTATCCGTCTTGAAGTGGACTTCACCACCATCTTTCAAAAGACGAGCATAACGGTCGAGGAATGTGTGATATGTAAGGCGGCGTTTTGCATGTTTCGCCTTAGGCCAGGGATCACAGAAGTTAATATAGAAACGATCAACTTCACCTGGTGCTACTATCTCTTCAATACCTGCGATATCAAATAAAGATACCTTTGCATTGTTCCGCTCCCCTTCAAAGATTTTTTGTGCTGCATAATAAATAACCCCCAGCTGCACTTCAAAACCTACGAAGTTAGCATTTGGATACGCTTCAGACATCCCCGCAATAAAGCGACCTTTCCCCGTCCCTAGCTCCATATATAATGGGTACTCAGGATGTTCAAATAATTCACACCACTTGCCTTTATACGCTTCTTGGCCAGACAAAATAATATGAGAGTCATATTCGTGGATAGCTTCATCAATCCATGGTTTTCTACGAAGGCGCATACTTTCTCCTTACATCTATTTTTAAAAATATGTTTATATTTGTTTATATTTATTATTACAGGTCATATACCTATCTTATTAATTATAGAAAAGGGGACATTAAACGTCAATTAGATTCTATGTATTTAATACGAATCACTACGACTATGAAAGCACTTCTTATAAAAAAAGACCTACTTCCGAAGAAATAGGTCTACATTTTATTGGAAAATCATAGCTTCTAAATTTTCAATTTGATATTGACTTAGGCCAAGTTCAGATAAACTCTTTTCAGCTGCAGTGAAAAGATTATTTTTACCAACTCGAGTACCTAATGCTGCCGCAGCGACCAATTCACGGTCCAATTTACCTAGACGTGAACGATTACGATTTTGAGGTTTTGGTTTTTTCATACGGAACGTATTATATTGAACCCCCTCTTTTGCTTCCTCAGCTTTCGGCTTTGTTAAAGGTGCCCCATTAGTGCCATTCCCCAATAAAGCACTAAGTCCTGTTTGCTTTGGTACCAATTTTTCGTACTCATCGCCAAACTCAGGGCGTTCATCACGTAATTGATCAAATGTAGCTAAAGCAGCATTCATTTGTTTCAAGCCAGCAGCAGAGTAAAGTTGACGAATGGCAATACTCACCTCTTGTGGCGTCAACGTGCCTCGCTCAATAGCAGATGCAATTACACTCTTTAATGCACCTTGATCACCAGACGCAGTATAGCGGCCAATTTCAACCAAGTCTTTCTGACGTGCATTAAGCTCTTTTGGCGTATATATATTTATCTCAGATATAGATGGTGCCTGTTTAGAAGGTTGTTCTCCCGCCCCATTAGCCTCAAACATATAGCCACCGGCAACGATGGCCACGGCTAATGTTAAGGTTAATACTCTTTTCAAAGTCTTACAATCTCCCTTATCATTAATACTAATTGTATAATACTGCAATAGTAGCGTACATTATCAATGGATTTATTTTACTGTTCTACTGTAATACATACTGTAGATATTATTATATAATACTTCATCTAATTTTTATAGTCCTATTCGAAAAAAATCTATAATCTTTTAACAAATTATATATATTTATCTATAAAAATTATATATTTATAAACCACACTTAACAATGTATCAAAATGCACCTCTACTATTTTACCAAAGTGATTAATGGTTATCGTAATAAACTAAGAAAGAGAATTCGAATCATACCAACTATGCATCAATACTGAACCAAACAGTCTATATAATTTACTCATTTGAGCTTTCAAATATAGTTCTATAACCTTCAACTGTAACAGCCACTATTTGTTCAATTTCCTCTGTAGGATCCTCCGTGAAAGTAAAACTTTCATCAGCCTCAAAGGAAGCACTCGTTCCACAGGACGAACTAAGATTCCGTGGTACAGGACGTAGTTCTATATTAGTTACCCCTTCTGGGGCTTCACGCTTGAAGCGAATCGCTCCAAAATGAGAGTAAAAAGTGGCGATATATTTCATAGACACTCAATTCTAGCTATCACTCAATTCTAGCTATCAATAACGAATAAAATAGTAAAATACATTCATACTATATGTTGATCATACCATACATGATCTAAACATTTCCAAGTTAACCATCTCCAGGCTAAGCATTTGAACGTTTTGTATTAAGTACAGCAATAATGAACGCTACCACAAAGCCGACACCTACAGCAATTTCACCATTTAGTGTAGGACCAGCACCAGAGGCAGCTAAGCCGAAATTATGAGCAAATGCTGCGCCAGCCGCAAGGCCAAGCACTGTAACAGCGGAATCAGAATTACCTTCACCAGTCATGATTAATTGACGTAATGGACAGCCCCCAAGCAATACGCTACAGAAACCTGCAAGCGCCATACCTAGGAAGTTCCACAATCCATCTGTATGTGCAATTGGTTGGTTTTCAAAGCCAAGATGGAAATTACCAAAGCTAATATTCACAACGAATACACCAATGAGAACCGCTAAATAACCAAAGATAAGAATGGATTTTTTGAACAAGAATAAATCCCGAAAACCACCAACGGTACAAAGGCGACTAAATTGAGATAAGCCACCTACCACAAGGCCTGCTGCCAATGAAATTAACCAAGGTGCATGCATAGCGCCCGGTCCTTTTTGACTAAAGAAGATAAACGCAGGAGCTGTCACTACTAGTACAAGTAAACCAACTTGGATAGCTGGCATGATAGCAGATTCTAATTTGCTCAATGCATACGTACGTTGTAAAGAGTAACCGCGTTTTAAGAATATAGTACCAATCCCTACGCCCCCGGCAAAGCCAGCGATACCAAATAGAGCATTCAGGTCACCGCCACCAAGGCGCAAAATCATGCGAAGTGGACAACCAAGGAACATCAAAGCACCAATCATAACAAAGAAACCAAGAATAAATCGAATAATTGGAGAGGAACCACCTTTACTTTGGTGTTCGCCACGAATCATGGACAATACATAGGCCCCTAAAATAAGACCGATAACTTCTGGACGAATGTACTGTACCGGTGCAGCACGATGTAGACCAAGAGCACCTACGGTGTCACGAACAAAGCAAGCAATACAGAAGCCCATGTTACCTGGATTTCCGGCTAATACGAGAAAACCTGCAATAACACCAATTATAAGGCCTGCAATAATTAAATTTCTTTTTTCATGAGCCCCACTCATAATAAACTCCTTTCAAACTACAAGAACTAAAACTATATAAGTATGTGCTCCTACCCGATCAAGCACAATACTCATGATATAATAACCATAAATACATCTTGTTATTCATGGAGATTACCTATGAAGTATATCTATTTAGATAATGCGAGCACCACATTTCCCAAAGCTCCAAATGTGGCTAATGCCATGTCAGACTATTTAACGAACTACGGTATCAACATCAACCGTGGCTCCTATGCCCTCGCCTATGATGTAGAGGATATTATCTATACAACAAGACAACGACTAAACAACGTATTCAACAGCCATGATCCATCACATGTCATCTTTACACAAAATGTGACGATGAGCTTAAACATGGTCATCAAGGGGCTATTGAAAGCAGGAGACCATGTACTGATTAGCTCTATGGAGCATAATGCAGTCATAAGACCGCTCACACAGCTACTCAATGAAGATATTACCTTTGATACTATCCCTTGTGATACTACAGGTTCTATCAAATTAGACGCTATTGAGTCACTCATTCGTCCAAATACAGTAGCTATAATTATTAATCACGCGTCCAATGTATGTGGAACCATACAACCCGTTAAAGAAATCGGTATAATCTGCAAAGAGCATAATCTACATTTTATTGTAGACGCAGCACAAACGGCTGGTATCATGCCTATCGATGTAAAAGAATCTCAAATAGATGCCCTCTGCTTTACAGGTCACAAAGGCTTATTAGGCCCTCAAGGTATTGGTGGCATGATCTTAACCAAAGAAATGGCTCAATCCTTAACCCCTCTTATTGCTGGTGGCACAGGTAGTTTCTCACATTTAGAAACGATGCCTACTAATATGCCCGACGCCTTCGAATCAGGCACTTTAAACCTACCAGGCATCATAGGTCTCAACGAAGGTCTCGCCTTTATTGAATCGAAGGGTATGGAAAACATTCATAACCACGAACTCGCATTGACAGAAGCCTTCCTCAAAGGCTTACGACCGATAGATGGCATTAACATCATTGGCAAGCAAGATATTCAAGATCGAACAGCCGTCGTATCCATCACCATTGATGGCATGGATGCAGCAAGTATTGCTTACGAACTAGAGTCTACCTATCACATCATGACGCGTGTTGGTCTCCACTGTGCCCCGCGAGCACACCAAACGCTAGGAACCTATCCAGAAGGAACAGTACGCTTCTCCTTTGGCTATGCCAACACACATAAAGATGTGGAATCTGCATTATCTGCTCTACATAAAATCGTTAAAAATACTAAATAATACATAACCATTAAGGCTATATACTTCGGTATATAGCCTTTTATGCTTCTACGCTTCGCATAAACGACCGATAGCATCAGCTCTACAGCGTTTGCAGTGTGTCATTTGAGGCACATAGTGACCAATAAATTGACGCATGTTATCGATTTCTTCTGAAGTTGGGCCTCGGTGATTTTCAAAGACCGTATCGTGAACTGGAATCATAGCAATACAGTTCATCAAATCGACACCCCAAGCTTCTGCTTGTTTAGCGATTGCTGGCACATGGTCCATATTTACATCAGGCACTACTACAGTATTAATCTTAACAATGATATTCTTTTCCTTTAGTTTTCGGATACTTTCAGCCTGACGCTCTAATAAAATACGGGCCCCATCGATTCCTTTGTAGATATTACCCTCATAGCGAACCATGGAATATACATTTTTTGCAATCTCTGGATCGATGGCATTAGCCGTAATCGTTACATGCGTAATTCCTAAGTCAGCAATGTCATTAACATAATCAGGTACTGCTAATCCATTACTAGATAAACATAGCATGACATGAGGGAAGTCGTTTTTAACAAGTCGAAACGTTTCAAGTGTCTTATCTGCATCACACATAGGATCCCCTGGTCCTGCAATACCTACTACGGAAATATCTTGACGAGCTTCAAATACCTTGCGTACAAAAGCCGCTGCCTCTTGTGGCGTATATACATGTTGCGTTACACCAGGTCTATTTTCATTCGCGCAATCATACATACGATTACAATAATTGCACTGAATATTACAATTGGGAGCTACTGGTAAATGTAGACGACCCCAATTAGCAGAAGCATCCTTATTGTAACACGGATGGTTTTGTAGGAAACTTTGTCCTTGAATCTCTTTCATAGCTAACCTTTCCGACCAAATCTAATGGCATCCTTATGGCAAACATGTAAACAATCACCACAGTTGGTACAATTCATTTCATTTGGTCGTGTCCCCATTTCACAAACGCGTAAACACGCATCACAGTTGTCGCACTCATTCGTTTTATAAATTCTAAAAATAGAAATCTTACGAAGCAATTCCATGATGCCACCGAAAGGACATACAAATCGACACCATGCATTAGCAATAATAAGGGAACCAGCAATGATGGAAACTACAGTTATAGTACGAGCCGCCCAATACCAGTCGGAAAATTGCATAGATAAAATAACGGCATTAAAATATTCATCACTTGTCCGTATTGGGATCATAATACGAGGATTACCAAATTTGAAATACACAATAAGACCTAAAATTATAGTGGCTACCATGCCGAGTTGAAGGTATCGCATGTAATGTTTACGATTCCTTAGTGGTCCCATAGATATTTTTCCCAGCATTTGGTTAACCCATCCACTTGGACAGAACCAGCTACAAAATGCACGGCCAAAGAATACCACCATAATAGGCAAAACAATCCACCAAGCATAGAAATACGTCGTAATACGGCCCCAACAGGTAATCATGGAGCAGCTTTCACAGTTTACAAACGGCACGATATACGGGCATCGGAATATACCATAATATACCCATTTTCCCATAATAAAGAGAAAGACAAATTGAACGATACGACGCCAAAGCGTTAAATTCTTAGGAGCCTTAGTTCCAGATATACCAGAGCTTGTTTGAGCCCCACAGGTTGTAGATGATGGACATTGATTACACATCTTTTACACCAAACCTTTCTATCAAATCGAGACCTCTCGCACTATGAACGGATGTAAATCCGTGATTTTCTAAGATTTGTTGTCCTTCTTGGGAACGTGTAAATTCAATATAATCGGCAGCCAACGCACGATCTTGTACATATTTCATCGTGTTAATGGTGAAAGTCAGCGGTGCAGGCGGCACAAACTGTGCAGGTATGTCGAAATATTCGATACGATCCTTAAACCGGTCATGTGTGGTAAGGCGTTTTTCAATGATGGATACATCGGCCTTGCCTTCTACGAGATCACACATCATGGAGATAACACAAGCATTTTCTGCTATCAAGTTTTTCATGATGCCATCGGTTAACCCAGACAGTTTCATGACGCCCTTTACAGATGCACTACCTGGAGGAGATGCACCCAACGGCAACATGACGCGCACACCGGGCTCCGCCATATCTTTAAGATCACGAATACCGGCAGGATTACCTTTAGGTGTGACTATGACGTAGTCTGTAAAACACAGCGGCTCAAAAGCGATACTTATCCCTTTTTTACGCATATTTTTTGCTAACTCTAATCCGCGAGCTCCAAAGATTTCGGTGCGACTTTTTTCTGCTAACAAAGATTTACCAATAGCCCCTGCAAAGGCACCAGTGTACTGGATATTGTGCCCTGTGTGCATCGTATAGACCTGATTCAAATCAAGAAATGCTTCCGATAACCCACCACAAGTCCACACTTGAAGGGAGTCAGACTGTGTTGGCTTGTAGGCACCACGTATAAACGAAGGTACCGCTGAGGCCGCCGCTAAAGCTAAAGCACCACCAATAAACTGGCGACGGGATATATCCTTTTTCAAAAATCCCATGTACTTACCACCTTTCACTGAACTTTACAGCTATATATGTATATTTGTATTATAGTATAAATATTTCTAATCGTATGCATAAGATTGATTAACTAATCTATATAGATTAGTCATATAAAACCTATTATTTATTAAATTATTCAAATTTTTAACTTCAAATAACTATATCTATTTTTATGAATATTTATTACAACAAGTAACTACGATAATTAATGAGAATCAAAGGAAATAGATAGGGCCTATGCTCTAAACGCATAGGCCCTATCTATTTTTATTCTATACCTTTATACAACAATCTATACAATAAGCTTCAATCCCTAATATAGCCTTCTAACATCTCCAGTTAAATAAATTCAAAGAACTTCCATGTGAATCATGGACCAAACGCAAAAAGGCGGCACAACCAAATGGTTGTACCGCCTTGATTCATCAATTATTCAGCAGTGAATGGCAATAAAGCAATTGCACGTGCACGTTTGATAGATGTAGTCAATTTGCGTTGATGTTTTGCGCAAGTACCGGAAATACGACGAGGTAAGATTTTACCGCGTTCAGTCGTGAAACGACGAAGTTTAGCAACATCTTTATAGTCGATTTGATCGATATGGTCTGCACAGAAAACGCATACTTTTCTTCTTGGCTTTCTGCCTCTATCTCTTCTCATTGCGAATCCTCCTTTTCGAATTAGTAGGAGTCCCTGACACTAGAACGGGATGTTTTCGTCATCGCCGCCTGTACTGAAACTATCAAAATTGGACCCACCTTCGAAAGAATTAGTATTCATATCAAGGGATTGGCCCACAAAGTTCGCTACCACTTCAGTAACGTACCGTTTTTGACCGTCCTGAGTCTCGTAAGAACGAGTTTGCAAACGACCTTCTACAAAGCAACGACTGCCTTTACGAAGATTGCCTGCCGCTTCACCAAGTTTACCCCAAGCAACGCAGTTGATGAAAGCAGTTTGTTCTTTCGTCTCATTTGTTGTGGAATCAATATAGGTATTTGTAGCAGCCACTGTAAAAGTTGCTACCGCACGACCAGTTTTGGTATAGCGTACTTCAGGATCACGAGCTAAATTACCTAGAATTTGTACAGAGTTCATGTTTTCCTCCAGGCTTTAATTATGCTTCGTGTTTAACAATTAGATGTCTTAGGACTTCATCGTTGATTTTCAATACACGATCGATTTCTTTGATTTCAGCAGGAGCTGCTTCAAAGTTGATCAATACATAGAAACCGTCAGTGAATTTCTTCACCGCGTAAGCAAGACGACGCTTGCCCCAACGATCTACCTTTTCTACTGTGCCGCCTACACGAGCAATTAAAGCTTCTACTTTTTCAATAACAGCGTTAGTTGCTTCCTCTTCAGCTGGTTTCACAATAAACATGACTTCGTATTTGTTCATACAAAATCACCTCCTCTTTCGGACTAATGCCCCTATCGACACATAGGGGTAGGAAGTGCTTACCATCAATAAGCCTTACTATTATAACCTAAAAAAATGATGAAAGCAAGGGCTCAGTTTAAGTCCTTGCTTTCACCAATATTATATACGATTATATTTTTCATCCTCAGGAAAGGCAATCATAGCACAGATAATTACAAATATGGCTATTACCCCCATCATAGGATAGGCCGTATCATTTGGTAAGAAGGTAAGTATCAACGATGACACAATACCACTACCATATTGCATGGCACCTAATAGTGCCGCCCCAGATCCAGCCATTCTACCTGCTCTATCTAAAGCTAATGCATTTGTTACTGCTGCAATAATGCCGTTCATGGAAAAGAATAAAAAACAGCCAATAACGATTAACCACAGTGAATGGTAACCTAAAAACATCAGCCCCATAACAATGGATACACAAATAGCAGCAAATAGTGTGGCATATTTCAATAGTCTATCGAGGCGTATAGCACTAACAATACGACGATTAATAGCACTTAACAACATAACACCAATAATATTGACAGAAAAGAGATAACCAAAATATTCTTTAGGCACTTCATACACATCTATATATACATAAGGCGATCCCGTTAAAAACGCATAAATGGCAATATAAAATGAGCTAACACATAGGGTATATTTCATAAAACCTTTGTTGCGCAATAAAATCCAATAATTATTATAGGTATGACCTATAGACTTTTTACTACGCTTTTCTAAGGGATGTGTCTCAGGAATCACCAATACGGCAACGAGCATTAAAATACCGATAGCAACAAGCAACCAAAATATGGAATGCCATGTATACCATACGAGTAAATGCCCTGCTAACATTGGCCCTGCTATAGGAGCTATGGCCATGACAATGGCTAATGTAGATAACATTTTAGCCGCCTCAGTCCGACCATATAAATCCCGAATCATAGCCCGCGACAGCATCGGTCCTACACAGGCACCAAATGCCTGAAACACACGCCAAGCCAATAACTCCATCATAGAGGAACTCAAGGCACAGCCTACAGAACCAATGATAAATAAAACTATCCCTATAATAAGTGGCTTCTTACGACCAATTTTATCGCTAACGGCGCCCCAAAAAAGCTGAGCTAGCGCAAACCCGATTAAGAACCCCGTCAACGTAAGCTCCGCATCACCATTGAGATCACGCCCCATCTCAGGCATAGCTGGCAAATAAATATCCGTTGACAACGATGTAAACGCCATCAAAGCACTTAATATAGACGTAAAAAGCCATCCTTTATTGCTAATCGTCAGCATAAAGACACCACTTTCATATAAAACCACACTATAATATGTATTTATTTAGATTATATCAAAAACAATGTTAATGCTATATAGTTTTGATATACTTTCATCAAAAAAGCATAGTAAAATACTATGCCCAAAGTAGAGTAAAGATAAATGCCTAACGCAACAGAGTATTCAAAATACTCGCACGCTAGGCAATCCTAAAAAATGTTTATAAGATGAGCCTAACGCAACCACACGTTGATGGCTCTCTTTTTACTTATTATACAACATAAACAGAAATTCTTCGAAAATTTATATGATAAATGGCTCATTATCATTAACAACATACACATTTCTATGAGGAACTAATTTCTCTAATCTCTCAGGATTATCAGTATGAACCGGAATAATAGCGTCGGGATTAACTAGTTCTATAAACTTAGTCAAATCATCTTTAGACACATGACCACTGGCATGACATATATAGGTTGGGTAGGTCTCTAACAAAGTTTTCAACGCTAGGTTTTCTTCAATATATCCTGTCCACATAGAATATATAATACGTACATCATCCTTAGGAAACTCTTTAATATGAGAAATAAAATATTCTGTTCCTCTTACTAAGGATACAAACCCATGATCCACATAATATTTAGGATACGATCCTTTATTAAGAACTAGTGGGCTATCATGTCTACGATACAAAGAGCTTTCATAATATACATTATTAATCACAGTATCTAATATTCTTTTCTGATAAGCATCACAAATTAAAACTTTATCACTTGGCATATTCTGCCAAATTCCGATAATACGGTCAATATTCGTAGATGAACATATAACGAAAACATATTTTCCATCTTGGATATACGAATAAATATCCTCTAACACAGCAGCTTCAGATATACCATCATTAACACCACGAGATACTAATGTTCCCTCTGTAATTAATACATCAACCTCGCCTATATAGGTTTTAACTAATTTCTCTACTATATGACTACGCAACCCATGCATCCGGAAATCACCTGTATATAAGACACGTTTACCTTCTGCTTCAATGACAAACATATAACTATCCACAGCACTATGGTCGATAACCAAAGGTCTAATATGTATATTTCCAATAGTGAAGGCTTCGCCTCCACGAAATGTATTTGCACCTAACAAACGTAAATATAAATCTTTATCTTGATGTTCAGTTGCTATCATAGCCACTTCCTTACTCAGTTTCCCCATATATAATGGTATTTCTGGTAATGCAGAGGTTAGTTGTCTTAAGTGATCCATATGATAATGAGAAATCAGAATTCCATCACAATTAGGTATTCCCTTTGTAACTCCATCAATATCTAGTTTGATAGGTATGTACTTTTCATCTAAACTTAATTCGTTACCAAAGTCCAATATAATACGAGTAGATGCTGTACTTATTTCTATGGCACTGCCACCAATCTGATGAGTGCCACGATGGATAATTATATTCATACTTAACCTTTACTAGGAATAGTTAGTAATGTCTCTGCTTGATATAATCGATCTAATTTTCTAGACCAACCTTTTATATTAGTTGGATAAGAAGATTTACTATCTGTATCAGCACGCAATACAACAAATCGAATTTGTTTTAAATGAGGCTCTTGTGCCAAAATTCCTTCACATAAAGTTTGTAACTCCTTACGTTTACTAGAATCAATCAATTCTTTACATTCTTTAAACTGTTGTGACACAACAGTTTTGGATGGATACCTAGGATTATTAGGTTCATTTGGATCAATACGAAGCATCAAATTAGTTTCTGCTCCACCGTCATCTTCGGTACAAGATTTTTCATCAAATAAAACGACTAACTCTGCTTCATTCGTATGTTCATACCTAGGTAATTTCTTTAGTTTCTGTATACCATCATGGCCAACAGCAGAATTAATCTGTTTTATATCTAGCAGCTTATAATATGTATAAGCCTCTAAAACACATCGTAGTAAAGTTTCCTCACTACCAGATGGACGATATTTTAATTCAATGACAGAATAACATTTATCATCAGTGTTATAACCTAATAAATCTATTTTCCCATAAGAATCATTTTTTGTCGCTTTTAATGGTGTTTGGCAATCAAAAATATAGCCTAATCCAGCAACTTCACCTTGATAAAACAATAGCTTCGCTAATATTTCCTCTTTTCGATTAGTAATTTTTAGGGCATCCACGTTTTCATCTTTATTCGGATGATTTATCTTAAAATGTTCTGGTCTTACGGGTATTAAATTTAACCAATCTTTTATAAAACTATCATTCACAAGGGATTCGGCAATAACTTCACTATATAGGTCTTTAGAGCCGTTTACATACCCCTTGTAATTTACAATAGCTGACTTATAAAAATTGGCTGCAAATTTTATGTTTCCCTTTTCATCAGAAAGAGTTATGCCATAGGTTGTTTTAAACTCTTCAAACTTATCAACGCGCTTAATCCGATCAAAAATTTTCTTAATAGACATCTTACAAGCTACCATAATAATATCCCTCCAAAAAACAATTTACGCCCCTAAACACAGCCAACAATTTAGCTCTCATTACATACAAACAATCAAGATATTAACTCATAAACTCATTATATCAACAGTTATTTTATGAGTAAACAATGAAGAGATTAATTCAATGCTAATAATCTCTTTATCTATATATACTTTAACATAATTAACGAGTAATAAATTCCCCATAATACGCCCTTTTATAGTGATAAACTAAAACAATATTTATATAAACTAGAAATTCTATAGAAAATCCTTGCGTCATTATTCTATATAATTTACTATATATAGAGAAATCTGATTATAAAAAGGAGTCATCATGGCTAATATCAATGAAAACTACTTAAACCTTCAAGGTTCTTATTTATTTGCTAATATTGCTAAAAAGGTAAATGAATACCAAACTGCTCATCCAGATGCAGATATTATTCGTCTTGGTATCGGCGATGTTACATTACCTCTTGCTCCAGCAATTATCGATGCTATGAGTAAAGCTGTTCAAGAAATGGGAAAAGCGGAAACATTCCGAGGTTATGGCCCTGAACAGGGATATGATTTCTTACGTCAAGCTATTGTTGATGGCGATTACAAACCATTAGGCGTAGATATTGCTATTGACGAAGTATTCGTTTCCGATGGTGCAAAATCTGACGTTGGTAATATCCAAGAGTTATTCAGCGAAGATAACATCATTGCTATCACAGATCCTGTGTACCCAGTATACTTAGACTCCAACGTTATGGGTGGTCGTACTGGCGAATCTGTAGATGGCATCTTCCAAAAGGTTGTATACCTCCCTACTTATGCAGAAAACAACTTCTCTCCAGAATTCCCGTCTGAACGAGTAGACATTGTATACCTTTGCTCGCCTAACAATCCTACTGGTACTGTTTTAAGCCGTGCTCGTTTAGTAGAATGGATCAAATGGTGTAAAGATAATGATGCGATTTTGATGTTTGACTCCGCTTACGAAGCTTTCATTAGCACAGAAGACACTGTAAAATCTATCTACGAAATCGAAGGCGCTCGCGAAGTAGCTATCGAGTTCCGGTCCTTCTCCAAAACTGCAGGTTTCACTGGTACCCGTTGTGCTTACGCAGTTGTGCCTAAAGAAGTAACTGGCAAAACTAAATCGGGTGAACGCCAACCGCTAAACCCTATGTGGAACCGCCGTCAATGCACTAAATTCAATGGTGTTCCTTACATCATCCAACGCGGTGCTGAAGCAGTATACACAAAAGAAGGCCGTGAGCAAACTCGTGCTAACATCGCATACTACAAAGAAAATGCTCGCATCATCAAAGAAGGACTTGAATCTATCGGCCTTACTGTATATGGCGGTGTGGACGCTCCATATATTTGGCTTAAAACGCCTGGTAACATGACAAGTTGGGAATTATTTGACATCTTGCTCGAACAAGTTCAAATTGTCTCTACACCAGGCTCTGGCTTTGGACCTCACGGCGAAGGTTACCTTCGTTTAACAGCATTCGGTAGCCGTGAAAATACAATTCGTTCCGTTGAAAGAATCAAAACATTACAATTCTAATATAATAATGTCTATATTTGGTTTTAGATTTATATTTAGCTTACATTTAATCTGGAATATATGATTTAAAGTAGTTTATATCTATAAAACAAAAAGACCGATTACAGTCCTTCACTAGGAATGTAGTCGGTCTTTTTTATATACCCTTACATATATGAATATTTGATTTCAGTATTCCTTAACACTATAGTACTAATAAATAACATCCCCATATTATTTGTCTCTACTATATTTACTATTACCTAAAAGTTATGCCGAATCCCTGCGTCAATGCGATAGGAATTATCTACGGTAGCACCAAAGTTTTTAGTGAAAGTCCCATAAATATATGTATTAGGACGTACACTCCATGAGCCACCTAGTTCAAGATCAAGCCATGTGTCTTTCAAGTTCACTTCACTACCTGTGGTTGGCTCACCGGCCATGCTATAAGTAGCTTTCATTTTACCAGAGAATTCATGCGCTAATGCTGCTTTGAGGAAAAGGTTGCTGTTCTTACTTTCCTTGCCAATGCCTACACCGATACGACCGATAACGGAATTTACCGCATCAGAGTTAATGTGCACTGTGCTACCTGTATTTGTACGAGCATCAAAGCTTACACCAGACAAGCGACTAAGTGTCAATTCTGCGTTAGGATCGATGTAAAAACCATTATCTTTCTTAATCCGTTTACCATATTCAACGCTCAAAGAGGTACCTGTATTGCGGTAATCTCCGCTCAAGCTTGTGCCCAAGCTATTACGTACAGTAAAATCATTTTTCAAACGACTTACTTTACCAATCACATCTAAATAACGACCATCATTATATTGTTTTGCACCGTATAATGCTAAACCTGCGGTTTTACCGGATCCAGAACCTAGAGCGTAATCGCTATTGCTTGTACCATATAGCAAAGCACCACCAATAGTCCAATCGCCACGTAACGTATCATAGCCTACTTGCGCCATGTTATAGGTTTGGTTTACATAGGCGCTGTCCGTAATTTTAGATTTACCACCGATGTATTTTCCCCATACACCATGCTTATTGGAGTTGAGTCGCACATCACCGAGGCGACGTTGTAAATCATTCGTATCGGCTCTCATTTGCATCACAGAGGAGGCTAACGCACTCTTAGCACCAGATACAACTTCGCTTTCACGCGCTGTCACAACCGCTTGGTTAGTAATACTAGGTTTTCCATCAACAGTAAAGCTATCTGTACCAAGCTTAGTGGAATATGCAGGACTAATAAGGCCTGAATCGACTTGAACATTTACATCTAAATTACGCTCACCCTTAGTAAATCCAGCATATGTTAATTTATTAGCCAACTGCTGCAAAGTGCCTCGTGGGTTGTCTACGTTTACATACCCTTTAAGTGCATCTGCCGAACTGCGCATAGTCACAGAAGAACCCTTATCAGCATGGTTAATAACGACTTCTCCCTTACCTTGTGCAGTCGCAGGAGCTCCCTTTTCATAGTCGATAGCTGCATGACCAGCATAGTTGTTAATAGTAATAGGTCGTGGATCTACGGCTTGGATAATACCCTGACTACTTATATCTTTACCACCAATGAAATGCTCTACACGACTACCTGTATATAAATAGTTTGCATTATTAGGCCGACCTTGTGTAGGATATACGCGTTCAGCGCCTAACCATTCATTGCGCCAAGTCGCACCATTTTGTAAATACAATCGCAAACCACCACGGTATGGATTGTTGTTGCTTTCATCAAATTCATTAAGTACGCCCCCTACCAGTTTAGAATTTGGTGTTGTTAATCCTAATGAAATATGTGAGCCATGGTTATGTGGATTCTTGTCGATACCATAGTTTTTATCTAAAAATCCTATATTACCGTACATCTTCACATCATTAGTTCCCGGATGTAAGCCATCCATACCCGTATTTACATAAACAAAACCTTCTTCAGATAATGCAGAATAGGTATCAGAGGTATCTAAAGGATATGTTTTTACATCGGCCCCACCTAGTATCCGAATATATCCATCTTTATTAGCTTGCAAACCAACGCCAACAACATCGACTTTAGCATTTCCTTTTACGGTAATTCGAGTATCATCGTTATTTCCATCATTAGTAAGTCCACCATAACCAGCATAGATACCGCTCATGTAATAATGGGCCAAATCAGGTCTACGTTTCGCACCACTTTCTGCAGGTGCTGGGTTTTTAACTGTTACAGTTACATTTTTATCGATGGCCACTTGTGTCCCATCAAGGGCGTAAATACCTGTAACATTATTATGATATTTTGTTCCATTTACACCTAAACCTGATACATTAACAGTTAAGTCATCTGTATAATGTCTCTTTTCCCCCCACAAATTAAGACCAATAGATTTTCCGTCTGTATGACTTTCCACAGTTGTGGCTGATACCATGGTAAAAGCATTAGCACCTGTTACGATTAATGCAGCAATAACAGCAGCTTTTACATTTCTTCTCATGTTATACCTCCTCTAACATTTCAATTATGAACATAACTAGCTAACATAACCAATTTAATTGTATCTAGGTTCAGGGTATATGTGTCAATTTATACTCATATGATTTTTTATTTGTCCCCTATAACAACACGCTATGTATCGATATAGTTGTGCACAAATTACTTGTTTAAATTAGATATTAATTATTTTCTATACCATCTAAAAAATTCTATAGAAAAATATTAAAAGCTATTAATTTTATGCTATAATAAATATGTTAATCATTAAATTTCAACTTATATAGGAGGCTAATATGAATATTCGTATTGGTATCGTTGGTTACGGCAACTTAGCTCGTGGCGTAGAAGCATCTGTTCAGTTACAACCTGATATGGAGCTCATCGGCGTATTCTCTCGCCGTCAAGGTATTGAAACTATATCTGGTGTACCTACTTACACGATGGAAGATATTCCTAACTTTAAAGGCAAAATCGATGTAATGGTTCTTTGTGGTGGTTCTGCAACAGATCTTATCGAACAAACTCCAATGGTAACTAAATACTTCAACTGTATCGATTCCTTCGATACACATGCACGTATTCCTGAGCATTTTGCTAATGTAGACAAAGTAGCTAAAGAAGCTAAAACTGCTACATTGATTTCTTGCGGTTGGGACCCAGGCATGTTCTCTTTACAACGTGTATATGCTGAAAGCATCTTGCCTCAAGGTAAATCTTATACATTCTGGGGCCGTGGCGTTTCCCAAGGTCACTCCGATGCTATTCGTCGTATCGATGGTGTTCTTGATGCCCGTCAATACACTGTTCCTAAAGAACAATACCTTGAAGCGATCCGCAATGGTGAAACTCCAGACGTTGATGGCTACAAAGGTCACCTTCGTGAGTGCTACGTAGTAGCTGCTCCTGATGCTGATAAAGCTAAAATTGAAAACGAAATCAAAACTATGGAAAACTACTTTGTAGGTTATGAAACAGTAGTAAACTTCATTTCTCAAGAAGAACTTGATCGCAACCACAAAGGCATTCCACATGGTGGCTTCGTTCTTCGCTCTGGTGAAAGCACAAAAGGCACACGTCACGTTATCGAGTACTCCTTGAAACTTGACTCTAACCCTGAATTCACAGGTTCTGCACTTGTTGCTTATGCACGTGGTCTTTACCGCCTTGCTAAACACGGCGGCACAGGTTGCTATACAGTATTCGACATTCCACCAGCTTGGATTTCCACACAATCTGCTGAAGAATTAAGAGCACATTCGCTATAATAGAGCGAGGCCCTCATCGACTTAATAGATGAGGGCCTTTTTTATACCCAAAAAATACTATCAGAAACTCTATTACCGGATATTTTCTACATATTTTAACTTTATAATATTCTTCTATATGTACATAAAAATTAGGAATTAGAAGTTTATTTTTTAAAATGCTAGGATAAGTTTATTTAATTTATATCCATCATGGAGGTGCCGTATGAAACTGAAAAATTTTATACACAATAGTCTTATGGCAGGATTATTAATATGCCCGTTACTATTTGCCGGTTGTACTAATTCTGTTGGTCCAAACGATATAACCAAAGACAATATAAAAGTCGTTACAGATTTAACTGGTACAGACGTATCTATGAAGAAAGAAATTAATCGTATCGCTATCGTCCCTATCCCTTGGACCTCTATTGTATATGCAGTTGATGGTAGTGATAAAAAAATAGTAGGCATCCATCCATCAGCTAAAAAATCATATGAAGCTAGTATATTTAAGACGTTAGCTCCTGATTTAGAAAATGTTAACTCATCATTTGTAGACAACAATTTCAATGTTAATTTTGAAGAAGTTGCTAAGTTAAAGCCTGATGTCGTCATCATTTGGGATTATCAACCAGAAGTAGCAAAAAAACTTAAAGAGCTAGGTATACCTGCTGTATCCATAAAGTATGGAACATTGGAAGATATTCAAAACGGAATTCGTCTGTTAGGCAAGATTCTAGATAAACCGGAACAAGCCGAAGCCTTAATCTCATACCATAAAGATTCAGAAGCATATTTTAAACAAAAAAATGCTTCTGCGTTACCAAATAAACCGAAAGTATTATATTTGCAAAATAAGAATCTAACTGTCGCGGGGAACAATTCAGTCAATCAACTCATGATTACTATGACAGGTGGTGAAAATGCTGCAAAAGATACAAAAGGTAGTTGGACTAAAGTCTCAATGGAAGAAATCATGACCTGGGATCCAGATATAATTATATTAAG
>NC_013520.1:0-105000 GCF_000024945.1 Veillonella parvula DSM 2008 | reverse complement strand
GATTACTAGCGATTCCGACTTCACGTAGGCGAGTTGCAGCCTACGATCCGAACTGAGAGAGTGTTTCTCGGGTTTGCTCCATCTCGCGATCTCGCTTCCGTCTATTAACTCCCATTGTAGTACGTGTGTAGCCCAGGTCATAAGGGGCATGATGATTTGACGTCATCCCCGCCTTCCTCCGCATTGTCTGCGGCAGTCTCTCATGAGTTCCCACCCAAAGTGCTGGCAACATAAGATAGGGGTTGCGCTCGTTGCGGGACTTAACCCAACATCTCACGACACGAGCTGACGACAACCGTGCACCACCTGTTTTCTGGCTTCCGAAGAAGAGGAACCATCTCTGGTTCTGTCCATCAATGTCAAGACCTGGTAAGGTTCTTCGCGTTGCGTCGAATTAAACCACATACTCCACCGCTTGTGCGGGCCCCCGTCAATTCCTTTGAGTTTCAACCTTGCGGTCGTACTCCCCAGGCGGGGTACTTATTGCGTTAACTCCGGCACAGAAGGGGTCGATACCTCCTACACCTAGTACCCATCGTTTACGGCCAGGACTACCGGGGTATCTAATCCCGTTCGCTCCCCTGGCTTTCGCGCCTCAGCGTCAGTTTTCGTCCAGAAAGTCGCCTTCGCCACTGGTGTTCTTCCTAATATCTACGCATTTCACCGCTACACTAGGAATTCCACTTTCCTCTCCGATACTCTAGATCAGCAGTTTCCATCCCATCACGGGGTTAAGCCCCGAACTTTTAAGACAGACTGACTGATCCGCCTGCGCGCGCTTTACGCCCAATAATTCCGGACAACGCTTGCCACCTACGTATTACCGCGGCTGCTGGCACGTAGTTAGCCGTGGCTTTCTATTCCGGTACCGTCAATCCTTCTAACTGTTCGCAAGAAGGCCTTTCGTCCCGATTAACAGAGCTTTACAACCCGAAGGCCGTCATCACTCACGCGGCGTTGCTCCGTCAGACTTTCGTCCATTGCGGAAGATTCCCCACTGCTGCCTCCCGTAGGAGTCTGGGCCGTGTCTCAGTCCCAATGTGGCCGTTCATCCTCTCAGACCGGCTACTGATCATCGCCTTGGTGGGCCGTTACCCCTCCAACTAGCTAATCAGACGCAATCCCCTCCTTCAGTGATAGCTTATAAATAGAGGCCACCTTTCATCTTTCCTCGATGCCGAGGTTAGATCGTATGCGGTATTAGCAGTCGTTTCCAACTGTTGTCCCCCTCTGAAGGGCAGGTTGATTACGCGTTACTCACCCGTTCGCCACTAAGATTGATAGAAGCAAGCTTCCATCGCTCTTCGTTCGACTTGCATGTGTTAAGCACGCCGCCAGCGTTCGTCCTGAGCCAGGATCAAACTCTCCAAGATATCTTGAAGCTATTTGAATAGCTCATTATTTGTTGTCGTTACATTGAAGTAACTTTGAATTATGGTTGGTTTTGACTGTGTCAAAACCCGCACTCTGGCATATGTTCAATCATTATGATTGATTACCTATCATTGTTCAGTTTTCAAAGATCTGTGCCCCTTCATATGGGGTACTTGAATATAATAACATTTCCATATACTGATGTCAACAAAATTTGGACAAATTTTACGACAAATTTCAGGAAAATTTTACCATTATTTTTGTACAGTTTTACAAACTAATTTTACAGATTCAAAACTTAAGTTATATCACTTTTTCAAACATATCATATAGGGAGAATTTAAAATAAAAAGAAGCCGCAACAAGAATACATCTATTGCATTCTGTTGCGGCTTCTTGTCTATATGACAGTGTGTTTATAGAATCCCTTATTTGTGTCTCAACACTGTATATTAAAAACTTTTATATATAAGGTTATTGCAACTGCACATTCCTTATAACAAAAGCTATACATATAATGTGATTATATATGTATTAGATGATTAGTTATCTGTCTGAATCGCTTCACGAAGGTTAATTTCGTGCATGTCTCCAACAGAAGGTTCTTCTGCAGACATATTTTTTACAGTTTGTTTTGTAGCAAACCAAACTGCTTCGTTCATGTAATAACGCAATTCTTCATTAGATACATGTTCTTGATCTTGAGCCATGATATCAAGCATAGCATCTTCCAATGCTTGTGCTTCTTCATCAGTCAAAGGACCGCCAACGGCCTTTTGTTTTTGAAGCAATTCATTCATGCGATCAACCATGCTGCGCAATACATTGTAACCATAGCTATTTGTGTAACCTTGGTCCTTATCATATTTAGGGAATGTGTAATAGCTATACTCGTTTTTATTACGGTTTTCACCATTCCAGTTCAATGCAGTTTCTTGGCCATGTACATAACCTAAAGAATGTTTACGGAAATAATCAGCATAATTATGCTTATCTTTAGAATGTAACCATTTAGCTTCTTCTTTAGTTAACGCTTGATGATTATTCTTTTTGCTTTCAGCTAAAGCAATATGTTTTTCCGCATTTTCCCATGCTTTCACAAATTCATGGATACCTTGCACAGCCTGAGGGCTAGCCACAGGAACCAAGACAACAGAACCTGTTGTAGGCACTTTAGCTGGATTTGGTAAAAGCAATGGATCATCAAATGTAGCAGATGCCGCATTAACATGGAATACGCCACTGCCGAATAATACTGCCGCTGTGAAAGCAAGCAAAGTGGATTTTTTCATTATATATTCCTCTTTTCTATCAACGAATTAAATCGGGTGAGAGGACCCCCAAAAGGGAATCCTCAACCCGTAATGTTCAGCATGAACGTATTATAAACCTAGTCTTGCCATCATTGCAGCAATATTAGCTTTCATTTGTTCATTTTCAGCTTTCAAATCAGCTACTTCACCTTTTAATCCTTGATTTTCAGCTTTCATTGCAGCAAGTTCACGTTGCATTGCATATGTAGAACTGATAGGTCCTTTACGATAACGATCTGCAGTTTCTGCTTCGCCGTCTCTGTTACCTACTTTCCAAGTTACACCAGCATTTGCCATCATATGGCTATTGCTGCCTGCCCAAGCTACACCAGCATGTAACATCATGGATTCATTTTTATAATGAGCCACACCTAATGCCAATGCGGAGTCGCCACGGTAGTTACCGTAACCTGCCATGATTTGAGTAGGTTCGTAAGGGTCATAAGCCATAGGTTTCAATGCGGACAACGCGGAGGACATCGCACCAACTTGACGAACTTCGTTTACAACATTATTCATGCTGTTTGCAACACGATTAAGTTGGGAACCATTAACAGCATCAGTAGAAGTAGAGCTAATTTCGCCTGGAGCCACGTTAGTAATCTTATTACCGCCGTTGTTCAAACCAGAGCTTGTTAAGGATACGCTGCCACCACCATTATTCTTAATTGTGATACCGTTACCATTTGTCACAGTTGTATGACCGGAGTTATCCATAGTTGTAATGGAGTTAATACCAGTAATATCTTTTGCCAAACGAACATTCAAGCTGCCGTTGTTATCGGAAATAACACCGATATTGTTTGCAGTGGAAAGTTTGCTTTCATCAGTAACGCCACCTTTAACAGTCACTTTTTGACCTAGGTCACGATGGAATTCGCCTTTATCACCTGCAAAGTCTAAGCCAGCTTTCTTAAGGCCGTCGATACCTTTCTTCAAGTCACCGATGTTAGCACCATTTGTTAAGCTGCTGCTATTATCAGCAATATTGTTGATATCTTCGCCTTCGCCATAACCGCTTGCCATGTTAACAACTTTATTACCACCATTATTCAAGCCGTCCTTAGTCAATGTTACTGCACCAGTACCATCTTTAGGGGAACCTTGACCTGCTGGAGGAGTAGTAATTGCAACACCGTTGCTGCTAACAGTAGTAGTTACTTTAGTACCACCCATGCCGGATGTTACTACCATGCCATCTGCAGTTGTTCTTGTGCTCTTAGTCCGTTTATCAGTAGTTACAACACCATCAGCAGTCAATTCAGTGGCCTTAGTTGGATTATCTACAAGTACACCTTTAGCTGTTGTTTGAGTTGTATTATTTTGATTATCGGATACTTTCACATTACCTGCAGTAAGAGCAGTCGTATTACCTAATGTATCAGTGCTTGTAACACCTACACCATTTGTTACAGTAGAGTGTTGTTGATCGTCAGTAGTTGTAGTTACACTACGTAGGTTCAAGTCTTTTTTGATATCTACAGTGTATGTTTTGGACTTATCCGCATTTGTTGTAGATGTTACAGTTGTATTGCCGCTATCACCAGCTTTCACTGTTGTAGTTGCCGCCGCCATGCTGCTCTTTAACTGTTGAACGTTAACTGCATCTGTATCATTTACACCAGCTGCCACGTTAGTAATCTTTTGATTATTTGCGTTTAAGCCTTCGTTAGAAATGTATGTTTTACCGCCTACAGATACGCCCTTATCATCAAGAACAACTTGTTTGTTTGGATCGGAACCAACAGTTACGGAATCAAGACCTTTAAGGTTCTTAGCGAGTTTAACGTTCAAGTTGCCGTTTTCATTAACTACGCCAATGTTACCATTTGAAAGTTTAGAAGCATCAGCTTCGCCACCAGTAATATTCAATGTATCGCCAAGATCTTTATGAATTTTATCTCCAGAGTCGCCTTTGAAGTTCAAGCCTTTCTTAGTCAAGTCTTCAGTATTTTTATCAATTTTGTTGTCTACAACTTTCAATTGATCTTCTGTTGCAGCTTGACCGTTAGTGATCTTATTAGGATCCCAAGTTCTGTTAGTCAAATCATTAACAGTACCAGAACCACCATTGATAGTTACCTTACCGGAGTTGATTGTACCGTTTGTACCATTGATATTTACAGCATTAGCACCTTCGCCAGCTCTAATGATACCTGTTGTACCATCGAAATGAACTGATGTATTGCCAGAGCCCAATGTCACTGTGTCTTTCAAGTTTACAGTGTATGTTTTAGCTTTTGTAAGATCGTTGATTTCTTCTTCAACATGAATGTTCTTGCTACCTTTTACCTTAGTATCGGACGCAGCTTTTACTTCGTTCAATTGTTTAAGGTTAACAGCATCGCTATCTTCTGTACCAGCTTTAACGTTTTTGATTTGTGTATTGTTTGCATTGAAGCCATTGTTTGTAACAAATGTATTACCGCCAATTGTCAAACCATTATTGTTAATAGTTGTTTGACCAGTTGTTACGCTATTCAAGCCTGTTAAATCTTTTGCAAGTTTAACATTCAACTTACCGTTTTCGGATACAACACCGATATTGTTGTCAGACAATTTAGCTTTATCAGTAATGCCACCTACAACATCCAATGTTTGACCAAGATCTTTATGGATTACTTCGCCAGAATCAGCTTGGAAGTTCAAGCCCTTCTTAGTCAAGTCTTCAGTGTTCTTATCGATTTTGCTATCTACAACTTTCAATTGATCTTCTGTTGCAGCTTGACCAGAAACAATATTTCCTGGAGTCCAAGTTTTGTTAGTCAAGTTGTTTACAGTACCGTTTGCACCGTTAACTAGAACTTTACCTGCATTAATGTTGCCTGTTACACCATTGATAGTTACTGCATTCGCACCGTTACCAGCTTTTACGATACCAGTTGTACCGTCGATGTTAACAGCTGTGTTACCGGAACCTAATGTTACAGTGTCTTTCAATGCAACTGTGTAAGTTTTAGCTTTTGTAGTTGGATCTACAGCTTCATCAACGTCGATGTTTTTACTACCTTTTACTTTTGTATTAGATGCAGCTTTTACATCGTTCAATTGTTTAACATTTACAGCATCATTATCTTCCACGCCAGCAGTTACGTTTTTAATTTGCGTATTGTTAGCGTTGAAGCCATTATCTGTAACGAATTGTTTGTTGTTGATTGTCAAGCCATCGTTGTTGATAGTTGTTTGACCAGTTGTTACGCTGTTCAAACCTGTTAAGTCTTTTGCAAGTTTAACATTCAACTTACCGTTTTCGGATACAACACCGATATTGTTGTCAGACAATTTAGCTTTATCAGAAACGCCACCTACAACATCCAATGTTTGACCAAGGTCTTTATGAATTAATTCACCAGAGTCAGCTTGGAAGTTCAAGCCTTTCTTACTGTTGTCTGTAACTTTTTGATCTACAGATTTCAATTGATCTTCTGTTGCAGCTTGACCGTTAGTGATGTTATTAGGATCCCAAGTTCTGTTAGTCAAGTTGTTTACAGTACCGTTTGCACCGTTAACTAGAACTTTACCGGAAGTGATATTACCAATTGCACCATCAATTGCAACTTTACCAGCATTGATTGTGCTGTTTACGCCGTTGATAGTTACTGCGTTAGCGCCGTCACCAGCTTTTACAATACCTTTTGTACCGTCGATGTTGACTGCATTATTACCGGAACCTAATGTTACAGTGTCTTTCAATGCAACTGTGTAAGTTTTAGCTTTTGTTACATTATCTACAGTTTCATCAACATTGATGTTTTTGCTACCTTCTACTTTTGTATTAGATGCAGCTTTTACATCGTTCAATTGTTTAACGTTAACAGCATCATTATCTTCTACGCCAGCTGTTACGTTTTTGATTTGCGTATTGTTAGCATTGAAGCCATTTGCTGTAACGAATTGTTTGTTATTGATTGTCAAGCCATCATTATTGATAGTTGTTTGACCTGTTGTTACACTGTTCAAGCCTGTTAAATCTTTTGCAAGTTTAACATTCAACTTACCATTTTCGGATACTACACCGATGTTGTTGTCGGACAATTTAGATTTCTCAGTAATGCCACCTACAACATCTAATGTTTGACCAAGATCTTTATGAATTAATTCGCCAGAATCAGCTTGGAAGTTCAAGCCTTTCTTTGTCAAGTCAGTGCTGTTGTCAGTGATTTTCTTATCGACAACTTTCAATTGGTCTTCTGTTGCAGCTTGACCGCTTGTGATATGTGCAGGATCCCAAGAAATGTTTGTCAAGTTGTTTACAGTACCAGTAGCACCGTTGACAGTCACTTTACCGGAGTTGATAGTGCCGTTTGTACCATTGATAGTCACAGCATTAGCACCGTCACCAGCTTTTATGATACCTGTAGTACCGTTGATGTTGATTGCATTATTGCCAGAACCTAAAGTTACATTGTCTTTCAACGCTACTTTGTAAGTTTTAGCTTGTGTATTAGGATCTACTGTGGAGTTAACATTGATGTTTTCGCTACCTTCTACTGTAGTGTTGGATGCATTTTTAACTTCATTCAATTGATTCAAGTTAACTGCATCATTACCGTCAGTACCAGCTTTTACGTTTTTGATTTGTGTATTGTTAGCATCAAAACCGTTAGCTGTAACGAATTTCTTACCACCAATTGTTAAACCTTCGTTATTAATTGTTGTAGCGCCAGTTGTTACACTTGTTAAGCCAGTCAACTCTTTAGCGAGTTTAACGTTCAACTTGCCGTTTTCAGATACTACACCGATGTTATTGTTGGACAATTTAGATGCATCAGAAATGCCACCGTTGATATCCAATGTTTCGCCAAGATCTTTATGAATACTTGTAGCGTCATCGCCTTTGAAGTTCAAGCCCTTCTTAGTCAAGTTGCTACCGTTGTCAGTGATTTTCTTATCAACAACTTTCAATTGGTCTTCTGTTGCAGCTTGGCCGCTTGTGATATGGTCAGCATCCCAAGTGATATTTGTTAAGTTATTTACAGTACCTTTAGCACCGTTAACAAGAACTTTACCGGAATTGATATTGCCTGTTGCACCGTTAATCGATACGTTACCAGCATTAATTGTGCTGTTTGTACCGTTGATAGTTACAGCATTATTGCCTTCGCCGGCTTTCACAATACCTTTTGTACCGTCGATATTAACAGCTGTATTGCCGGAACCCAATGTTACTGTGTCTTGTAAGCCAACTGTATAAGTCTTAGCTTTAGTAAGTGGATCTTCAGAATCAGTTACATTGATGTTTTTGCCTGCTTTTACAACAGTTTTAGCTGCCGCTGCGTTGTTGGATACTTCTTTCAACTGTTTAAGGTTAACTGCATGGTTATCCTCAGTACCAGCTTTCACGTTTGTGATTTGAGTATCGTTAGCATTGAAGCCATTACTTGTAACAAATGTGTTGCCACCGATTGTCAAACCATTGTTGTTAATAGTTGTAGCACCAGTTGTTACGCTGTTCAAGCCTGTCAAATCTTTAGCAAGTTTAACATTCAATACGCCGTTGTTATTTACTACGCCGATATTATTTTCTGAAAGTTTAGATGCATCAGCTTGACCGCCAGAGATTTTCAAAGTTTGACCAAGGTCTTTATGAATTGCAGTACCTGCATCACCTTGGAAGTTCAAGCCTTTTTCTACGATTTCAGTTTTTGTAGTATCAATTTTATTATCTACTACTTTCAATTGATCTTCTGTAGCAGCTTGACCATTAGTAATAGCTTTAGGGTTCCAAGTTCTGTTAGTTAATTCGTTAACAGTACCTGTAGTACCATTGATAGTTACTTTACCGGAGTTGATAGTACCATTTGTGCCATTGATAGTCACAGCATTATCACCAGTGCCAGCTTTCACGATACCTGTTGTACCGTTAATATTGATAGCTGTATTACCAGAGCCTAATGTTACTTCATCTTTCAAGCCTACAGTATATGTTTTAGCTTTAGTTACATTGTCGATGCTTTCATCAACTTTAATGTTTTTGCCTTCAGCTACTTTCGTATTTGCTGCAGATGCACTGTTGGATACTTCTTTCAATTGTGCCAAGTTTACTGCATCGCTGTCGATTGTACCACGAGCAACGTTAGTAATCTTGTTACCACCATTATCTAAACCGGATTTAGTAAGGGATACGGATGCATTGTTTGTAGCACCGTTGCTGATAGTTACACCGTTAGAAGTAACTTTTGTATCGCCTACAGTTACGCTATTCAAACCTTTAAGGTCTTTTGCCAAACGAACTTTCAAGTCGTTAGAACCATCAGATACAACACCGATATTGTCTTCTACAGTTAATTTGGATGCATCTGTGATACCACCTTTAACGTTTACTTGTTCACCAAGTTTTTTATTGATTACGTTACCGGAGTCAGCACCGAATTTCATGCCTTTATTGATCAATTCTTCTTTAGTTTTGAACAATTGGCTGCCATTGATAGCATCTTTAGATGTAGCTGTTACAGCACCGTCTTTTACATTTGTAATTGTAGTACCGTCAGCACCTTCCAATGTTACCTTAGTTTTATCAACAACACCGTTATTGATGTCATATTTAACAGCACGATCTGTCAATTTATCTACGGAAGATTTGGATGCAATGTTATTGATTGTAACTTGTTCTTTAACACCTGCATGGTTTTTATCCTCTACAGTCAAGGATACTTCACCATTGTCGTTTACCTTGTAGGAACCGTCAGCGCTAGAGTTTCTTACAAGACGATAGTCAGTTGCACTGCTACCTTGTTGAGTAATTTGTTCGCTAACTTTTTTCAACTGATCTTCAGTCGCAGCACGACCGGATACGATAGATGTGGAATCCCAGTTTTTATTGCTCAAGTTAGTTACATAATTACCAGTTTCGCTTGCATGTTTCGTATTTTGAACAGTTTGAGAGCCCATTACAACAGCACCAGCAGTCACTCTGCCTGCAGTACCATCAAGAACTACTTGATTGTTACCACTACCCAATGTCACTTTGTTGTTCAAACGAAGATCATATTTAGCACCTTCAGTGCTTGTAGCAGGAGTAGTTGTCAATTTGAGGTTATCATCGGAAACAGTTACTTTTGAATGTTTACCTGCTTCAATTTTCACATCATGTAATTGACTACCATTTACAGCATCTGTAGAAGTAGAGGATACTTCGCCGGCTTTCAAGTTAGTAATTGTTGTGCCACCTTGGCCTTCCAAAGTAACCTTGTTTTTATTAATAGTAGTACCGTTAAGATCATATTTAACAGCACGTTCTGTCAATTTATCCAATTCAGTTTTGGATGCGATATTGTTGATTGTTACCGTATTAGCAGGGTTGTTAGGATGAGCTTCATCTTTAACTTTCAAATCAACTTTATTGTTTTCTACAGAGTAAGAACCATCTGCAGAATTTGTATTGTTGATCAAGCGGTAATCTGTTTTAGCTGCATTAGTAGTCTTGATTTCATCAGACACTTTTTTCAACTGATCTTCAGTTGCTGCACGACCAGATGTGATAGTAGGGTTTTGAACATTCCACTCTTTATTGTCCAAACCAGTTACATAGTTTTTATTGTCGCTATGTTTACCTACACGAACAGAACCTGCAGTTACGCTGTTCAAACCTGTTAGATCTTTTGCCAACTTAACATTAAGGTTACCGTCTTTAGCTACAACACCGATGTTGTTGTCTGTTAAAGCACCGGTATTTGCACCACCTGTAACGCCCAATGTATCACCAAGTTGTTTATTAATTTTAACATTGTCATCGCCTCTGAAGCTCAAGCCTTTAGCGATTTTATTAGTGTTATTTGTGATATTAGTAGTATTGATATCTTGTTGCTCTTTAGAAGCAAGGTTCGTCAACTTAACTTGTCTAGGGTTGGAACCATCAGCATCAGCAACAGTCAATGTCATGCTACCATCAGCAGCTACTTTATATTCGCCGTTGCTACCAGCTGCAGGGTTTGCAATCAAACGGTAGTCAGTTTTGGAAAGACCGTTAGAGATTTTAGAGATATCAACATCGAATGTTTGATTGTCATTACGTGTCAATGTCAATCTCTTACCGTCATTGGATACTGTACCGGATGTAACATACGTATTTTTCAAACCTGTTACTTCAGCAGTCAAACCATTTGTACCGGTCATGTTAATTTTGCCGTTACCGTTTGCTTCATACGTAGCAGCACCACGTTGTAAGTATTTATCGTATTTTGCAGCAATACGAGAAATATCACCTATATTAGCCGCATTTGTTAATGTATCGCCGCCAGATTGTACATTCGTGATTTGATAACCACCAGCATTGATACCGGTTCTGCTCATAGAAACTTTACCAGTTGTAACGGAGTTGAAGTTTGCATCATCAACTGTTGCAACCGTAACATTATCTCCGGCGCCTTCTAATTTAATATTATTACCAGCGTTAAAGTTCACTGTACGATTAGGAGCTTTTACGTCTTTAACCTTTTGGCCATTAACTTGAAGTTCCCAACCGGAGTTTGCGGATTTAATTGCTTCATGAACAGTGTTTTTACCTGTATCACCAATGTTAGTCATGGTGATAGTACCGTTTTGGTCAACTTTAGCATTACCGCCTAAGATATTCTTAGTGCTGTTAGCTACATTGCCCACTGCATTAGCAACGCCATATAATTGGCTACCGTTAATAGCATCTGTAGATTGTGCATTCACACGACCAGCTGCTACGTTAGTAATTGTACGTTTTGTAGAAGTATTACCTACGCTAACTGTGGAATCAGCAGTATCACCAGCATAGTTATATTTCAAACCATTAATTGTTTCACTAGCTGTGCTTACAGGGGCAGCTGTTGCAGAATTAGCACCTAATGCAACGCCACGAACGTTATTTACTGTTGCTTTGCTACCGAGAGCTAAGCCTTCGTTTTCTTGTACGCTTGCTTCGCTACCAATTGCTACCGCATCAGTTACTTCTTTTTTCGCTTTAAGTTGTGTAATTAATTGATCGTTATCTTTATAAACTCTGCTATCTCGAACACGTTCTAATGTACCAGCTTGAGCGCTTACGCCCAATGCGATAGAACGGGAACCAGTTGCTTGTGCATCATCACCGATAGCCACAACATTTTTCTTGTCCCCATCTTGAGTGCTTAAAGCACTCGCTTCACGACCCATAGCAATAGAACCGTAACCTTCGGAATGAGCATTGTTACCGATAGCTGTGGAACGTTCGCCTAAAGCCCATGCTGCATTACCTGCAGCCACAGAAGACCCGCCTAATGCATATGTATCATTACCAAGAGCAACGCCGGAACCACCATGAGCACGTGCAGAGTTACCTACAGCAACGGAGTTATTTACTTTATATTGAGGGTCATTTTGAATACCTGCTTCAGCATTATTACCAATCGAAACACCGTCTACCGCATATGTTTTAGCATTGTTACCAATTGCTACCGCGTTATCACGATAATGAGCAGCACGATTACCAATGGCTACACCTTGTATTCCCTGAGAAAGGGCATTACTACCGATAGCTATGCCATGAGTAAAGTTTTCGCCTTTATAATTTTTACCAGCTACAACATTAGCACCTGTACCCATAGCTATGCTATCATCAGTATTTGATTTAGCACCTTGACCGATAGCAATAGCACGATCTGCATTAGCTTGAGTATTAGTTTTTTCATCATATGCTGTATACGGTGTACCTTTTGCGTCTGTCAATGGATCAGGATTTGCAGAACCGATAGCAATAGATTGATTACCTGTTGCTAATGCAGAGTGCCCCATAGCCAAGCTAGCTTTACCCTGTGCAGATGCAGCTGTACCGATAGCTGCCGCATATTGTTCGCCAGCATAGGCTTGACGCATCATAGCCAAGGAGTTAAAACCTTTTGCTTTAGCAGCAGAGCCAACAGCAATAGCACCGATTTGTTCAGATTGAGCATAATGGCCTAAACCGATACCCAACGCACGAGATTGAGAATAGTCACCGATAGCAATACCGGACACAGACCCATCATTAGAACGGGCACTAGCATTATTACCAATTTGAATGCCGAACACTTTATCATTGGTATATAAATGGCCATTACCTTTATTGCCCGGAGTTTTATAATCATACATCTGAATATTAGGGGCACCTTCATCAGGTTTCAACCAAGTCAACCCACGATCATCTTTAGGCCCAGGACTGATGGAAAGCCCTCTATCCGCAGTATAAGCAGATGCCAACCCACTACCGCAGGTTAAAACCATAGCCGCTAAGCCAACTTTTACCGAAGCTTTTGCGGAATTACTAACAAAGCTTTTGGAGCCACGAGTATGGCTTTTTGCAATTTCAGATACAACGACATATGCGCCCCGTACCTGACTCCAAATTACCCTATAAATACGATTCATTTAGTAGTACCTACCTTTCACACAGTTTTATAAGGGATTCTAAAACCAACACTAAAACACTAAAAATAATAAAATTTTCATCAAAAATTTAATTACTATACATATAAAATATCAGATTAGTTTATGAATGTAAATATATTTTTTTCATATTTCGCTCATTTATTTTCAGAACTTTAAACTTCTTTTAAAAATTGATTTTCTTACTCATTTAAATATATTTTCAATCATAAAAACCCTTACAACAATGGGCCAAACAACACTTATAATCTAAAGCTAATGATTTTATAGTAAATTAATCACATTTATAATTTTCGATTAAAATTATATGTTCTGTATTATACACTATTATGAAAAGTTTGTGAAGTCAAACACAAAAAAAGAACGAAAGTCCTTTCACAGTAGACTTTCGTTCTTTCATTTTATATACCATATAGGGTTAAAATCATCTAATTTTCATGGGTATTTTCTGGTACATCAGCTCGCTTTTTATCACATGAACGTAAGATGAAACAGATATGAATTACATGCCTAAACGACTCATAATAAGAGCCAATTGTCGCTTAGTTTCTTCGTTATCTTTCTGTAGACGAAGATTATCTTCTTTTAATGCCGCATAGTCTGCAGTTAATTTTTCATCCTGCGCTTTCATGCGTGCATTTTCAGCTTTCAAAGCAGTCATTTCATCCTGCATTACGTACATAGAACTGATAGGACCGCCCTTGTAGCGTTCAGGAATAGCCTTCTTCTCATCAGAAGAACCGAATTTACGAGTTACACCAGCATTCACCATATTATGACGACTACCAACAGATACGCCTGCATGGAACATAGTGTCTTCCGATGTGTAGTGAGCAACACCTAAAGCTGCTGCAGTTTCGCCTCTGTAATTACCAATACCAGCCATCACTTGAGTTGGTTCTAACGGATCATATTGAATCGGTTTCAACGCAGACATAGCCGCCGCATGAGCACCTACACGTTGCGTTTCGCCCGCCACGGAATTAATAGCATTGGCCATGCCCTCCGTAACTCCTTTCAATTGATTTACGTTAACCGCATCCGTACCGTTTACACCAGGACCTACATTGCTAATTGTTTTACCACCATTATTCAATCCGTCTTTAGTAAGACTTACAGTGTTACCGCTAGCAGGAGTAATAGTTATACCACTGCCGTTTACAACCGTAGAGTTACCTGCAGCATCCTTAGTCGTTACGGACGTAAGACCTTTCAAATCTTTCGCCATACGAACTTTAAGATTAGTGCCGTCAGATACAACGCCTACATTATCTTCTGTAGTCAACTTGCTAGCATCAGTAATACCACCGATTACGTTTACCTGTTCGTTAAGCTTTTTGTTAATCACATTACCGGAATCACCACCGTATTTCATACCATCGTCTTTGGTTGCCACTTGATGTGTCTTGCCCTGTTCATCTTGGTACTTAATACGAGTAATAGCATTACCTCCTAGATCAGAATCGCCCTTATCAGCAGTAATATCTGCATTGCGACCATCTTTACCGGTTAAACCGATATGACCAACGCCGTCTTTACCGAACATAGATACAGCATCTTTACCGTCTTTACCTGTAATAGCTACTTTACCGTCTGTACCATTCGCAGCGTCTGGACCTGTAATGGAAACGCCATCTTGACCGTTTTTTCCGACTTTCACCTTATCAGTCGTTACCGTATCGGCAGTGACCGTTTTGGTAGTAACGCTATCGGTCTTAAGATTCTTAGCCATTTTAATAGTAACATTACCATTTTCGGCTACTGTTTTGATATTTTCACCGGAATAATCACTATCAGCCCCTTGACCTTCACCTTTGATAGTAACCTTTTGACCTAAATCACGGTGGAAATCGCCTGTATTACCGGCAAAATCCATACCTTTCTTCGTAATGTCATCACCTAAGTTATTAATCTTATTATCCAAGGTTTTATGGGACTTCTGCAATTGATCTTCTGTAGCAGCACGACCACTTGTGATATTGTTAGGATCCCAATCTTTGTTTTCCAAACCTGTCACATGACCGTCCTTGCCATCAACAGCGACTTTACCTGCAGCAATCTTACCATCTTTACCGTCGATAGTTACCTTATCACCGGCCTTAATTGTACCGTTTGTACCGTCAATCGCAACATTGCCAGCCTTGATTGTCCCCTTATCGCCATCGATTTCAACTTTATCACCGGCTTTGATGATGCCTTTGTTGCCATCGATGGTAACCTTGTCACCAGCTTTGATAGTACCTGTTGTACCATCCATTGCAATTTGTTTCGTAGGATTAGTCCCCATTGTTACTTGGTCTTTAAGGCCCACTTTGTAATTTGTAGAACCATCCGCATTAGTGGTCTTATCTACTTGGACATTATTACCTGCCGTTACTGTTGTAGTAGCTGCTGCTGCCGCTTTATCCAATTGGGATTTATTAACCGCATCCTTAGAATCAGTACCATCAGCTACATTCGTAATCTTCTTATTAGACGCATCGATACCGCCCTTCGTCATGGATGGACCGTTGGTAATCTTTACGCCGTCTTTTGTAACAGCAGTCAACGGATTGCCATCCTTATCTTGAATGGTCATACCTTCACCATTTACAACGGTTTTACCGTTTGCACCATTAGTACCATTGTTGAAAGTTATGGAATCTAGACCTTTCAGATTTTTTGCCAAACGAACATTAAGGATATTATTTTTACTAATAACACCAATATTGTTTTCGGTCAACTCAGATTCATTAGTGACACCACCCTTAATGTCCAATTGTTCATTAAGTTTCTTCTTGATGGTAGTACCGGAGTCGCCACCATATGCCATGCCATCATCTTTGGTTGCCACTTCATGAGTTGTGCCATTTTCATCTTTGTATTTAATGCGCGTAATTTCATTTCCATTGAGATTAGCAGACCCTTTTTCAGCAATAATATCCGCACTTTTACCGTCTTTACCGCTTAATCCGATGTGACCAACACCGTCTTTACCGGACATGGACACAGCATCCTTGCCGTTTTTATCTGTAACAGCTACCTTACCGTCGGTGCCATTCGCCGCATCTGGACCTGTAAGAGATACGCCATCCTTACCGTCTTTACCGACTTTCACGGATTCAGCCTTAAGATTTTTGTTCATCTTCACATCGATAGTCGTGTTACCTGTTGCTGCATCTTGTTTGATGAAAGTCTTAATATTGTCACCACTATAGTCGGTATCAGCAGCTTTACCTTCACCTTGAACAGTGACAGTAGAGCCTAATTTATTGGTTTGTACACCGCCTACATTGGCATTGAATTTGAGACCTGTATCAGTTTGACCTGCCAAGGCTTGTTTCAATTGATCCTCTGTTGCTGCACGACCGGATACGACTTTACCTACATCCCAAGTCTTATTATCAAGACCTGTTACATAATTACCAGTATTAGCAGGAGTTGCGCCATCAGATTGTTTACCCATAGTTACAGTGCCGGCTTTCACAGTTTCCGCTGCAGTAACAGATGTAACATTAAGATTTTTCTTCAATTTAAGGCCAATCTTTGTATCATCGCCAGTTTGACTAATTTCTGTCGTAATATTATCGTCGCCGTTTACCGTTACCTTAGAGCCTAGTTTATTAGTTTTTTCAGCGTTATTATCCGCATCAAAACGAAGGCCTTTATTGGTAAGTTCAGTCTTAGCGTCACCAATATTTTTGTTGAGTTCAGTTTTAGTATCACTGATATTTTTATTCAACTCAGTCTTAGTATCGCTAATGTTTTTATTTAACTCAGTTTTAGTGTCATGCAATTGACCGCCGTTGATCGCATCTTTGGAATTCGCCGCCACATCGCCATTAGCAACATTGGTAATCTTCTGGTCGTTCGCATTGATGCCGTTTGGAGATACATAAGTCTTACCGCCTACGGTCAAACCACCACTATTGATGATTGTGCCACCAGCTGTTACGCTGTCCAAACCAGTCAATGTTTTTGCCAACTTCACGTTCAATGTGCCTGTGCCATCAGATACAACGCCAATATTGTTATCCGTTAAATCTGTAGCCGTAGCTCCACCTTTAATGGCAACAGTACCACCTAGTTTCTTGTTGATAGTCGTACCAGAGTCACCGTCAAAGTTCAAGCCTTTATCAACTTCGGATTTAGACGCCACATCTTTAATCGTTACGGTTTTTGTTTGATCAGGATGATTCTTATCTTGAACTGTCAATGCTACGTCACCATTGGCATCTACAGTGTAGTCACCATTGGAGCCTGCCGTAGGATTAGCAACGAGACTGAAGTCCGTTGCACTAGCACCTTGTTTCTTAACTTCATCACTAACCGTTTTCAATTGGTCTTCCGTTGCTGCACGGCCAGATGCAATCGTAGGGTTATCAATGCTCCAAGCCTTATTATCAAGACCTGTTACATAGTTGCCCATATTAGCAGGGCTTGCACCATCGGACTGTTTACCCATGGTTACAGTGCCGGCTTTCACAGTTTCCGCTGCAGTAACAGATGTAACATTAAGATCCTTTTTCAATTTGAGGCCGATCTTCGTATCGTCACCAGTTTGTGTAATTTCTGTGGTGATGTTATCGTCGCCGTTTATCGTTACCTTAGAGCCTAGTTTATTAGTTTTTTCAGCGTTATTATCCGCATTGAAACGAAGTCCTTTATTGGTAAGTTCAGTCTTAGCGTCACCAATATTTTTATTCAACTCAGTCTTAGCATCACTAATGTTTTTATTTAACTCAGTTTTAGTGTCATGCAATTGACCGCCGTTGATCGCATCTTTGGAATTCGCCGCCACATCGCCATTAGCAACATTGGTAATCTTCTGGTCGTTCGCATTGATGCCGTTTGGAGATACATAAGTCTTACCGCCTACGGTCAAACCACCACTATTGATGATTGTGCCACCAGCTGTTACGCTGTCCAAACCAGTCAATGTTTTTGCCAACTTCACGTTCAATGTGCCTGTGCCATCAGATACAACGCCAATATTGTTATCCGTTAAATCTGTAGCCGTAGCTCCACCTTTAATGGCAACAGTACCACCTAGTTTCTTGTTGATAGTCGTACCAGAGTCACCATCAAAGTTCAAGCCTTTATCCACTTCGGATTTAGACGCCACATCTTTAATCGTTACGGTTTTTGTTTGATCCGGATGGTTCTTATCTTGAACTGTCAATGCTACATCACCGTTGGCATCTACAGTATAGTCACCATTGGATCCCGCCGTAGGATTTGCAACAAGACTGAAGTCCGTTGCATTAGCACCTTGAGTTTTGATAGCTTCAGTAACTGTCTTCAATTGATCTTCTGTTGCAGCACGTCCCTTGACAGCAGTCGGATTAGTTACGCTCCATGCCTGATTATCAAGACCAGTCACATAGTTACCCATATTAGCAGGAGTTGCACCATCGGATTGTTTACCCATAGTTACAGTACCGGCTTTCACAGTTTCCGCTGCAGTAACAGATGTAACATTAAGATTCTTCTTCAATTTGAGGCCGATCTTCGTATCATCACCGGTTTGCGTGATTTCCGTCGTAATATTGTCGTCTCCGTTTACTGTTACCTTGGAGCCTAGTTTATTCGTTTTTTCGTCGTTATTATCCGCATTGAAACGAAGTCCTTTATTGGTAAGTTCAGTCTTAGCGTCACCAATATTTTTGTTGAGTTCAGTTTTAGTATCACTGATATTTTTATTCAACTCGGTCTTAGTATCACCAATATTTTTATTCAACTCAGTCTTTGTATCAGCGATATTTTTGTTTAACTCAGTTTTGGCTTCATGTAATTGACCGCCGTTCACCGCGTCTTTGGAGTTAGCCGCCACGTCGCCATTAGCAACATTGGTAATCTTTTGGTCGTTCGCATTGATGCCATTTGGAGATACATAAGTCTTACCACCTACGGTCAAACCACCACTATTGATGATTGTGCCACCAGCTGTTACGCTGTCCAAACCAGTTAATGTTTTAGCTAACTTCACGTTCAATGTATTGCCGTCGGATACGACACCAATATTACCATCGGTCAAGTTCGCAGCCGCTGCACCACCCTTGATGCTAAGTTTATCGCCCAACTGTTTGTTAATTACAGCGCCGCTATCTCCATCAAAGTTAAGGCCTTTAGCAATAGTCGTATTGATGGTAGAAATAGCATTTCTATTGGTCGTAATATCTTGCGTATTTTGAGCGATATTTTGCTTATTTTGTGCAATGTCAGTTGTGTTTTGAGCTATTTTATCCTTGTTTGTACTAACTTGCGTATTAACAGATTTCAACTGATCTTCCGTTGCAGCACGACCACTTACAGCTTGCGGATTATTTACATCCCAAGCAGTATTGGTTAGGCCAGTTACCGTGCCTGTAGTACCATCAACAGATACAGGATTAGCAGTGCCTAAGGTAATTTTATCGCCTAGTCCGATTGTAAATTCCTTACCGCCGGCTGCATTTGTACCTTCTTCTACAGTGATATTGCTGTTTTTAGCTTTCACAGTACTTGCCTTAGCAGTTCCACCGATAGCATCCTGCAACTGACTGAAGTTAACCGCATCAGTAGGATCTGTGCCTTTTGCTAGACCGGTAATCTTTTGATTATTTGCATTGATACCGTTTGGCGTTACGTAGGTCTTGCCGCCTACGGTCAAACCACTACTATTAATGGTTGTTCCACCAGCTGTTACGCTATCCAAACCGGTTAATGTTTTAGCTAGTCTCACATTTAATGTGCCGCCATCGGACACGACACCGATATTATTATCCGTAAGATCTGCCGTAGCACCACCTTTAATGGTAACAGTGTCGCCCAATTTTTTATTAATCGTAGCACCGCTATCGCCGTTAAAGTTTAATCCTTTATTGATATTAGTTACATTTGTATTAACCTTATCATTAACGGATTTCAACTGATCTTCCGTAGCAGCACGACCACTTACAGCTTGAGGATTATCCGCGTTCCAAGACTTATTATCGAGCCCTGTCACAAAGTTACCGTTTGCACCGCCAGCACCACCAGCTTGTTTGCCCATAGTCACAGTGCCAGCTTTCACAGTATCAGTAGCAGTAACAGTAGTAACATTAAGATTTTTCTTTAATTTAAGCCCGATCTTAGTATCATCACCGGTTTGACTGATTTCTGTCGTGATATTATCATCGCCATTTACCGTTACCTTGGAACCCAATTTATTGGTCTTAGCACCGCCTGTGTCCGCATCAAACTTGAGGCCTGTATTGATCACATCATTTTTCGCGGTCGAAATATTATTGTTTAGCTCGGTTTTTGCATTATCTATATTGCCGTTCAGTTCGGTTTTAACGTCATTAATATTTTTATTGAGTTCAGTTTTGGTATCACCGATATTTTTGTTTAATTCAGTTTTAGCATTATTAATATTGTTATTTAATTCGGTTTTAGCCGCATGAAGTTGACCGCCGTTAACTGCCTCTTTGGAATTAGCCGCCACTTCACCATCAGCAACATTAGTTATTTTCTTGTCATTCGCATTAATACCGTTCGGAGTTACATAGGTCTTACCGCCTACAGTCAAACCACTACTATTGATAGTTGTACCCCCAGCCGTTACGCTATCCAAACCGGTTAATGTCTTAGCTAGTTTTACATTTAATGTGCTGCCATCAGATACGACACCGATATTATTGTCCGTCAAATTCGCAGCCGCTGCACCACCCTTGATGCTAAGCTTATCGCCCAACTGTTTGTTGATTGCAGCACCGCTATCTCCATCAAAGTTAAGACCTTTAGCAATAGTTGTATTGATTGTAGAGATAGCATTTTTATTGGTCGCAATATCTTGTGTGTTCTGAGTAATATTTTGCTTGTTTTGTGCAATATCAGTCGTATTCTTACCAATATCAGTAGTATTTTGAGCTATATCAGTCTTGTTCTTAGTTATATCTTGTTTATTCTTACCGATATCAGTCGCATTTTGAGCAATGTCAGTTGTGTTCTGAGCTATTTTATCCTTATTTGTGTTAACTTGCGTATTAACAGTTTTTAACTGATCTTCCGTTGCAGCACGACCACTTACAGCTTGCGGATTATTTACATTCCAAGCGGTATTCGTAAGGCCTGTTACAGTTCCAGTAGTTCCATCCACATTTACAGGATGTGCCGTACCTACCGCAAGTTTATTACCCAATCCAACAGTGTATTCCTTACCACCATTCACATTGGTACCTTCTGTTACGCTTACATTCGCGTCTTTCCCTTTTACCGTAGTGGCCTTGGCAGTACCACCGATAGCATTTTGTAATTGGCTGAAATTAACCGCATCATCAGGCGCTGTACCATTAGCAACACCAGTAATCTTTTGATTATTAGCATTGATACCTGTTGGAGATACATAGTTCTTGCCACCTACAGTCAAGCCAGCACCATTGATAGTCGTACCACTTGCAGTCACACTGGTCAAACCCGTTAATGTTTTAGCTAGCTTCACATTTAATGTGCTGCCGTCGGATATGACACCAATATTATTATCTGTTAACTTCGTAGCAGGGGCACCACCCTTAATAGTTAGTGTTTCACCTAATTGTTTCTTGAAAACTGCCCCGCTATCACCACCAAAATTCAACCCCTTTTCAATTGTTGAATTGATTGAAGAAATAGCACTTTTATTTGTCGCAATATCTTGCTTGTTCGTTGCAACATCTTGTTTATTCTTATTGATATCAGCAGCATTCTTAGCAATATTAGCCTTGTTTGTATTAACTTGCGTATTAACAGTCTGCAACTGACTTTCCGTTGCAGCGCGACCGGTTACGGCTTGAGGATTATTAACGTCCCAGCTGTTATTAGTAAGTCCTGTTACATTGCCTATAGTGCCGTCCACGGTTACAGGACGCGATCCGCCTACGGAAATTTTCTCGCCTAAGCCAACAGTATATTCCTTACCACCATTTGCATTGGTACCTTCTGTTACGATTACATTTTTATCTTTTGCTTTCACAGAAGATGCCTTAGCAGTGCCGTTGATAGCATCTTGTAGTTGACCGTAATTAACCGCATCACTATATGATGTACCAGTAGCAACACCAGTAATTTTTTGATTATTAGCATTAATGCCTGTTGGTGTTACATAGTTTCTGCCACCAACAGTCAAACCGCCAGCATTAATAACCGTACCACTGGCTGTTACACTGTCCAATCCGTTCAAAGATTTTGCCAATTTCACATTTAATGTGCCATTACCATCTGATTGGACATTGATATTATAATCAGATACAGAACCTACGTAATCACCTTTTATTTTTACTGTTTCACCTAATTTTCTGTTGCTTACAGGCCCATTGTCACCGGCGAAGCTAATACCTTTATCAAGGGCGGTGTTAATAGTAGCAATATCTCGTTTATTCTTATTGATGCTCTGGCTATTGTTGCTAATATTATGTGCATTAGTATCAATCGATGATTTATTACTATTAACCTTATCATTAACCCGCTTTAACTGATCTTCCGTAGCAGCACGTCCTGTAACAGGTGCTGGATTATTTACATTCCATGATGTATTGGTAAGACCTGTGACCGTTCCTGTACCACTATCTATGGTTATAGGATGCGAGGCCGCCCCTTTCCCTACAGTGATCTTATAGTTTAAGCCAACAGTATACTCCTTACCACCTTTCGCCGTTGAGTTTTCTTTTATCGTAATATTACCATCATCATTTGCTTTTACTATGGCTTCTTTAGCTGTACCGTTAATTGCACGCTGCAACTGACCGTAGTTAACTGCATCCTGACTACCGCTACCGTCTGCAACACCTCTAAGCTGTTGATTATTGGCATTAAGACCACCTGTTGACACATAGAGTTTACCGCCTACAGACACCCCTTTATTATCAATCGTAGCAGTTCCTGCTGTTACGCTATCCAAACCAGTTATTTTTTTAGCCAATTTCACATTTAGTGTGCCATTTCCGTCTGCTTGAACCCCAATATTGTTGTCAGCCAAAGCACCGCTAGCGCCACCTTTTATTCTTACTGTGTCACCTAATTTTACTTGGTTCTGAACAAAGTTATCCCCATAAAAAAACAATCCTTTATCGATATTGTCTTTATTATATCTAATAGCATCGTGGATTGTGCTTTTACCTGTAAAGCCGATATCGCTCATCGTTAATTTACCGGTATCAGGATCGAGCGCTGCATTACCGCCAAGGATATTTTTAGTAGTAGTGGCTAAATTGCCCAAGCTATTTGCTACGGCATATAGCTGACTACCATTAATAGCATCTGTAGACGAAGGATTCATACGCCCTGCTGCCACATTTGTAATCGTACGTTTTACCGTATCATTACCGATACTAACAGTAGAATCCGCATTGCCACCAGCTAAATTCTTATACCACAAGCCATTTACAAGCTGATTCGGTGTACTATGAGTATCCGCAGTCGCAGAATTAGTACCTAATGCAACTGAGCGATTATGATTTTTATTTACCGTCGTATTTCTACCGAGAGTAACGCTATCCTCTGCATAGCTAACTGCACGATTACCGATGGCAATGCTATTTTTCTGAACTGAGTCAGAATCTGTACCAATAGCTATAGAAGAATCCTCACGGGCATTACTTTCCCAGCCCATTGCAATGGAGTTGAGTCCTACTGCATAGGAGTTTACACCAAGAGCTCTGGACCCTTCGCCCTTAGCTTGTGCATTATTACCAATTGCAACGGCCCATTTACCTCTTGCCTGCGACCCGTTACCCATTGCAACGGCACCACCGGCAGCAGCTTTAGCATTATTACCAAATGCCATGGAGGATCCACCCCAAGCTCTGGCATTGGTACCAAATGCCTGATCATTATCGGCACCCACATAGTTACCGGCCTCATCGTATCCAGCCCAGGATGTATTACCAAGGGCAAAGCCATTTAAAGAAGCTACTTTTGTCAAATTACCGATAGCAACACCATTATTTACTTCAACGTTTGCATTTCTTCCGATGGCAACACCTTGTACATTACCAACACCAGCCCTATTTGCTCTTGTAACAGTAGCACCTGTACCCAATGCCACACTGTTATCCGCCATTGCTGTACTATTGTCACCTATCGCTACAGTACCATTTTTAGCTTGAGCGCCGGCCCCTTGCACAATAGTACTCCCTTGCACGATCATTGGGGACATCACGGACATACACAAAGCCGCAGCAATTACAGGTCCTGACATCTTGGCAAATACCGATGTCATTGTCGAACGTTTCGACATATTCTTCGCTGTTTCAGCTACAACGACATAACATCCTTTTGTACGACTCCAGATTACTTTAAAAATTCGGTTCATCTCGTCTTACTCCTTGCATAAAACTATCAGATTATATGAATATAATAAAATATTTTATAATTATTTTAAAAAGTAAAAATGCAGTTAATATATGGCTATTTACCGATGCATATTATATTAAACATATCATATTCTGTGGTAAAAGTAAAAAATTTTTCACTCTACACTCACTTCTAAATCATAAATATTTATGAATATACAAAAACTCCGCCATATACCTTATGAATATGCTAAATGTACTAATTTTTTCGCATAAAATTAACTTCATGAAAAAAATGTATTTCACCTTAGTAAACTATTATGATCTAACTATTACTCACCTATTTTAATTACATTACAAAATACCATGACATATATATGCTCAAATAGCCATTAAATCTATTTTTTGCATGCAAAAAGGCGCCAAAAGCATTTCGCTTTTGGCGCCTTTTATAAGCACTGCTGTATCAATATGTTATTTCATATTATTTCAAGCCCGCTTGTTGCATCAATAATGCAATTTGTGCTCTCATTTCTTCATTGTCGCGTTGTACTTTTTCGTACTTAGCTTTCAAAGCAGTCATTTCATCTTGCATTACGTACATGGAGCTAATAGGGCCACCTTTGTAACGTTCAGGAACTGCTTTCTTCGCATCGGAAGTACCGAATTTACGAGTTACACCAGCATTTACCATGTTATGGTGGCTACCAACAGATACGCCTACATGGAACATTGTATCTTCTGCTGTGTAATGTGCAACGCCAAGAGCCGCCGCAGTTTCACCTCTGTAATTACCGATACCGGCCATCACTTGAGTTGGTTCCAATGGATCATATTGAATCGGTTTCAATGCAGACATAGCCGCCGCATGAGCGCCTACACGTTGTGTTTCGCCCGCTACGGAGTTAATAGCATTAGCTAACCCATCTGTAGCACCTTTCAATTGATTTACGTTAACTGCATCCGTGCCGTTTACACCAGGGCCTACATTGGTAATTGTATTACCGCCGTTATTGAGGCCATCTTTAGTAAGACTTACAGCATTACCGCTAGCAGATGTAATCGTTACACCGCCACCGTTCATAACTGTAGTATTACCTGCAGCATCCTTAGTTGTTACTGTTTCAAGACCTTTCAAGTCTTTCGCCATACGAACCTTAAGGTTGCCAGTACCATCGGATACGACACCTAAATTATCTTCTGTAGTCAACTTGCTAGCATCAGTAATGCCACCTACTACATTAACTTGTTCGTTAAGCTTTTTCTTGATTACGGAACCGCTATCGCCACCGTATTTCATACCATCATCTTTAGTTGCCACTTGGTGGGTCTTACCGTTTTCGTCTTGGTATTTAATACGAGTGATGTTGTTACCGTCTAAGTCTGGATCACCTTTATCAACGGTAATATCCGCATTACGGCCGTCTTTGCCAGTTAAACCGATATGACCAACACCATCTTTACCGGACATAGATACAGCATCTTTACCGTCTTTGCCTGTAATGCCTACTTTACCGTCTGTACCGTCAGCACCGTTAGGACCAGTAATGGATACGCCGTCTTGACCGTTTTTGCCAACTTTTACCTTATCAGTAGTTAAGCTGTCAGTCTTAAGGTTTTTCGCCATCTTGATAGTAACATTACCATCTTGGTCGGCTACTGTTTTAATATTTTCGCCGGAGTATTTATCGTCAGACTCTGTACCTTCACCTTTGATAGTAACCTTTTGGCCTAAATCACGGTGGAATTCACCTGTATTACCGGCAAAATTCATACCTTTTTTCGTGATTTCATCACCTAGGTTAGTAATCTTATTATCCAAGGCTTTGTGAGATTTTTGCAATTGATCTTCTGTAGCAGCACGACCGCTTGTGATGTTGTTAGGATCCCAATCTTTGTTTTCCAAACCTGTCACATAACCGTCTTTACCATCAACAGATACCTTGCCTGCTGCAATCTTACCATCTTTACCGTCGATAGTTACCTTGTCGCCAGCTTTAATGGTACCGTTTTCACCGTCAATTGTTACATTGCCAGCTTTAATAGTACCTTTGTTGCCGTCGATTGTAACTTTATCACCAGCTTTGATAGTGCCTGTAGTACCGTCCATCGCGATTTGTTTTGTAGCATCAGAGCCCAATGTCACTTGGTCTTTGAGACTTACTTCATAGTTCTTGGAACCATTCGCATTGGTGCTAGGTGTTACAGTAATATTATTACCTGCCGATACAGTTGTAGATGCAGCTGCTGTAGCTTTATCCAATTGAGATTTATTAACTGCATCGTTAGGATCTGTGCCGTCAGCTACATTCGTAATCTTATTACCACCGTTATCAAGACCGTCTTTTGTGAGGCTCACTGCATTACCACCAGCACGATTGATGGTCATGCCATCACCATTGATAACAGTATTATTGCCGCCGTTTGTGAAAGTAGCAGACGTCAAGCCTTTCAATTCTTTCGCCAAGCGCAATTTCAATGTATCGGAACCGTCAGAAACAACACCGATGTTGTCTTCAGTCGCTAATTTGCTTTCATCGGAGATACCGCCCTTAACATTCACTTGATTGTTAAGTTTCTTTTTAATCACATTACCTGTATCGCCACCGTACATCATACCATCATCAAGGGTTGCAAGCGTATGTGTATTACCGTCTTTATCTTCGGTCACTAAACGATTAATGCTTGTACCATCTACACCATTTTTAGCGTCGCCACCTTTAATAGTAACGCCGTCTTGACCATTTTTACCAGCAATTGCCACACTATTAGCTTTGAGGTTTTTGTTCATCTTCACATCGATAGTTGTGTTGCCATCTTGATCTTGTGTGATGAAAGTTTTAATGTTTTCACCGCTGTAGTTAACATCAGCATCAGCACCTTCGCCCTTAACAGTAACCGTAGAGCCAAGTTTATTAGTTTTTACGCCGCCACTGTTAGCGTCGAATTTCAAACCTTTATTAGTTAATGCGTCTTCGCTATCTTTGATTCTATCTTTCAAGTAATCCACATTAACTGCTTCACTGCCGTCGTTGCCAGTAGCATATGCCAAGTTAGTTACATGAGTGCCACCCACTTTATTAGCATAGGTAGGACCTTCGTAACTTACTTTAGTTTTATCAACAGTGCCAGCAGGATCCAAGTCATACTTAACAGCACGATCTGTCAATTTATCGAGGCTAGATTTAGAGGCAACGTCCTTAATCTTAACAGTTTCTTTACTACCTGCATGGTTTTTATCCTCTACAGTTAAGTCAATATCACCGTTAGAATCAACTGTATAAGCCTCATCTGCAGCAGCTGCATTTTTCACCAAACGATAATCTGTAGCAGCAGCACCTTGGCTCTTAACAACATCGCTGATCTTTTTCAATTGATCTTCTGTAGCTGCGCGACCACTTACAGGATTAGATGTGTTCACATCCCAATCTTTATTATCAAGGCCTGTCACATAATTTTTAGTATCAGCGTGTTTACCCATTGTTACGCCGCCAGCTTTCACGGTATCTGTAGCCGTTAATGTTTGAACATTAAGATTTTTGTTCAATTTAACGCCGATCTTAGTATCGTCGCCGGTTTGTGTGATTTCAGTAGTGATGTTGTCATCACCGTTTACAGTCACCTTGGAACCGAGCTTGTTCGTTTTTTCGCTGTTATTATCTGCATCGAAACGAAGGCCCTTGTTGATAAGTTCATTTTTAGCATCGTGTAATTGACCGCCGTTGACTGCATCTTTGGAATTAGCAGACACATCCCCGTTAGCAACATTCGTTACCTTTTGGTCATTTGCATTGATACCTGTTGGAGATACATATGTTTTACCACCTACAGTCAAACCGCTGTTGTTGATAGTAGTACCACCAGCTGTAACGCTATCTAAACCGCTTAACGTTTTCGCCAATTTCACATTCAATGTGCCATTGCCATCAGATTCAACACCGATATTACCGTCGGATAATGTGCCTGTTGCACCGCCTTTGACAGACAGTTTTTCACCTAATTTTTTATTGATAACTGCACCGGAGTCACCATCAAAGTTCAAACCTTTATCAATAGCAGTTTTATTAGTGTTAACTTTATCATTAACCTTTTTCAACTGATCTTCTGTAGCACCGCGACCGGATACAGCCACAGGATTATCTACATTCCAATCTGTATTTGTAAGGCCTGTTACATGACCAGCATCACCGTCTACAGTTACAGGATGTGCTGTACCTACAGTAATTTTATTACCTAAACCAACAGTATATTCCTTACCGCCTGCTGCGTTTGTACTTTCTGTTACAGTTACATTCGCATCCTTTGCTTTTACAGTGGATGCTTTAGCTGTACCACCGATAGCAGCTTGTAATTGGCTATAGTTAACTGCATCATTAGGGTCGCTACCATTAGCAACATTAGTAATCTTTTGATTATTCGCATTGAGACCTGATGGAGATACATATGTTTTACCACCTACAGTCAAACCACCATTATCAATCTTAGTATTACCAGCTGTAACGCTATCCAAACCTGTCAATGTTTTAGCTAATTTAACATTCAATGTACCATTACCGTCGGATTCAACACCGATATTACCGTCGGATAATGTGCCTGTAGCACCGCCTTTAACAGTTACAGTGTCGCCTAATTGTCTGTTGCTTACAGTACCTGTATCACCAGCAAAGTTCAAGCCTTTATTAATTTTTGTATTAATGTTGGAGATATCTTGCTTGTTTTGAGCAATATTATTGGCATTGTTTGTGATATTTTGCTTATTATCTGCAATAGCTTGTTTATTCTTATCAATTTGGTCCTTATTAGTATTAACTTTATCGTTTACTTTTTTCAATTGATCTTCTGTAGCCGCGCGACCAGATACAGCCACAGGATTATCTACATTCCAGTCTTTATTTTGAAGGCCTGTTACATGGCCTGTAGTACCATTAATCGTTACAGGGTTCGCTGCACCTATTGTAACGGTGTTACCCAAAGTCATGTTAATAGTTGTATCACCATTAGCTTGTGTAATTGCGGCATTGATATTACTGCCATCACCTTTAATAGTAACTTTAGAACCTAATAGGTTGTTTTTCGCACCACCTGTATTAGCATCGAAGTTAAGACCTTTATCAATAGTGTCTTTATTGAATTTAATAGCATCATGAATCGTGCCTTTACCTGTGTTACCGATATTGCTCATCGACAAGTTACCAGTATCAGGGTCAAGCGCTGCATTGCCACCTAAAAGGCCTTTTGTAGTACTTGCTAAATTACCCAAGGTATTTGCAACACCATATAATTGGCTACCATTGATTGCATCTGTAGATTGTGCATTTACACGACCTGCAGCCACATTTGTGATAGTACGTTTTAGTGTATCGCTACCTACACTAAGTGTGGAATCAGCAGAACCGCCGGCATAGTTTTTATACCATAAGCCATTTACCAATTGATTTGGTGTGCTTACCACATTAGCAGTCTTGGAATTAGCACCTAATGCAATAGATCTCTGTTGATTAGCATCAACTTGCGCATTACGACCAATAGCGATAGCATCTTCAGATGCTACATTTGCACCAGTACTCATAGCAATAGAGTGTGCTGTAGTCGCTGTTGTGCTTTCACCAATAGCAATGGAAGACTCACCACTTGCCGTACTTGTCCAACCCATTGCAACTGCATTAGTAGCATCAGCTGTAGAGTTAGCACCAATAGCACGGGCACCTTGTGCCATTGCCTTTGCACCGTTACCAATAGCTACGGCCCAATCGCCGCGAGATTGAGAACCATTACCCATAGCAATGGCACCACCTTTAGATGCCTTCGCATTATTACCGAATGCCATGGAGGAGCCACCGTAAGCACGCGCATTAGAACCAAAAGCTTGGTCATTATCAAGACCTATCAATTGATTGTTTTCATCATAACCGGCACGTGCATTGTTACCAAGGGCAAAGCCATTAGTGGATGCCACGCGTGTTTCATTACCCAAGGCCACACTGTTATTCGTAGTGGAACGAGAATTATGACCGATAGTTACAGCTTGTGCGCCATCAGCACTAGTACCGGAACCAACCGCAATTGCATTAACAACCTTAGTCGTTGCACCTTGACCGATAGCGATACCGCCTGTTCTTTGATTTGCAGGAACATCTTTTCCTTTATTAACGTCAACAGTTACAGTTGCACCTTGACCGATAGCGATCCCACTCTGCGTTTTACCTTCATCAGTATCACCTCTACCTACAGATGCATTAGTACCGATTGAAATACTATAGTCACCCTTAGATGCCGTATTATCACCGATAGCGATACCACCGTCATTTTCAGCTTGTGCACCGTTACCTCTTGTAATAGATGCCCCCAAGGCATCCGTAGGCATCATAACACCCGTCAACATAACGGCAACCGCAGTAGCGCCTACCATTTTAGAAAATACAACCGACAAAGAAGAACGTTTCGTCATGTTCTTTGCTGTTTCTGCCACAACGACATAACAGCCCTTTGTGCGATTCCAAATCACTTTAAATACTCGATTCATTAATCTTTCTCCTATAAAACTTATAAAACTTACTAACTAACTATCTACATATTTAATGAAATAACAATGATGTATCGATGATGTATTGAGAATTCATCGACATTCTTGAATGTGTATATCTAAAATACCATATATTACGGGAAATGTAAACTTTTTTTCATTTTATTTTCATAAAACTTTTGTGTTTAAGTTATTAATAATTTCGATAAAATTAAATATACTGAATATTCTGCATAAATGCTGTATTTTTTTACTATTATTCACCAACTTTCATAATAATACTAATATGCTCCATAATTATGTACCAATATCACATCATATATAACCAATTTATTTTCTCTTCATCATTCTGATTTATGATAGACCATATAATAGAATGATATCTTTTCATAAACAGATATCGTACAGTGTTTCTGCCATTTTGACTCAATGTACGTACACAATTACTACATACCTACTTAAGCCAATTAACTATTGCACAATCAATAAAGGTAGCATTTTATTATATAGTAAAAGGAATGACAGGTGAAATTCAAATCGCCGTCATTCCTTTTTTATTCTAAGGCACTCTAAAGGCGTATTGGCGGGCTTTATAGGCTTTATAGAAATAGAGCATATGTGTATAAAAACAATTTATACGATTACTCCATGTGTTTTTTAATTTTTATTGTTATACTGAAAGCAGAAAGGAGGAAGAAATCTATGTCAGAACTCAATATCTTACAACAAAATATAGATAAACCAAATACGGTTACAGAAGAAGATATCGTAGTTACACGAGATAATCAAACTTTCACAATCAAAGGTCGCTTTAATGGGGAAGAAGGCGTATTCACATATGATGCGGACGTTCAACCTAACGATCAGTTACAATTTCTGCATCACAATTTTACGGCCATCGTAAAAAAAATTACATATAAGGTGATTCAAGGTCAGCGAATCACATTGATTGCAAAATTATATGCATAAAAATATCGGGGTATTGTTAATACAAACAACACCCCGATATTTTTTATCGGTCATACAATTATAAGAAATACAATACAACAACACTTAATTCTTATAATTGAATCATCTAACATTATTGAATTGTCGGTGCATTAATCGCTTTGCGAAGGTCCACTGTGTGAAGTTCGTCCATCGCAGGAGCTGCTTTTTCATCTACAGGTTTCACGCGATTATTGCCGTCTTTCATAGCTTCGTTCAAGCTGAAGATGACCATTTCGTTCATGTAGAAACGCAATTCGTCATCATGTACATTGGCCGTATTGCGATCCAAGATGTCGATGATTTGTTGCGCATAGTCCAATTTAGCCTCTTCAGATACAGTCGCATGTTCTGTAAAGAACTGTTTGTAATCGTTGTACAAACGATCTAACGCCATGCGCGCATAGCTGTCGTTTTTATAACGATGGCTCACGATGTACCAGCTGCGACGAACGTTCATGTAATACAACACATTGTTACGGTAACGCTCTTGACCAGTCATAACGCGGGAATCATCCATGATGCGCTTGCCCTTTTGGTCCAATTGGAATTGTGTGAAAGCATTCACTACGTCCCGAACTTCTTCGCTAGGTACAGGAACAGCCACTTCTGCTTCAATCACGTTTAATGGTTCAGCTGGTTGTTCCGGCATCATCAATCGATCTTGAGCCGCATCCGCTTGACCTACCGCACACACACAAGCAAGTGCCAATACAGGCATAAATGTTTTGAATTTCATAAATCCTCCTAATGATGAGCCGCCTCCCAAAGGGCGGCTTTCATATTCCTTACATGATTCTTACATGACTAGAGTATACTAAATAACCCATTTAATCAAGTCAAATTTACTTTGTAAGCCCTGCTTGTTGCATCAACAATGCAATTTGAGCCTTCATTTGTTCATTATCTTCCTTCACTGAAGATAATTCATTGAGGCTTTCTTGCATGCGTGCATTTTCAGCTTTCAACGCTGTCACTTCATCTTGCAACACATAAACGGAGCTGATAGGGCCACCTTTATAACGTTCTGGAATCGCTTTCTTCGCATCGGAGTTACCGAATTTGTGAGTTACACCGGCATTCACCATGTTATGGTGGCTACCAACAGATACGCCTACATGGAACATAGTGTCTTCTGCTGTATAATGTGCAACGCCAAGAGCCGCTGCCGTTTCACCTCTGTAATTACCGATACCGGCCATTACTTGAGTAGGCTCCAATGGATCGTATTGAATCGGTTTCAACGCAGACATAGCCGCCGCATGAGCACCTACACGTTGTGTTTCACCCGCTACAGCATTGATTGCATTCGCCATCTTATCTGTTGCGCCTTTTAATTGATTTACGTTAACCGCATCAGTACCGTTTACGCCAGGGCCTACATTGGTAATTGTATTACCGCCGTTATTGAGGCCATCTTTAGTAAGACTTACAGCATTACCGCTAGCAGGTGTAATTGTTACACCGCCACCGTTCATAACTGTAGTATTACCTGCAGCATCCTTAGTTGCTACTGTTTCAAGGCCTTTCAAGTCTTTCGCCATACGAACCTTAAGGTTGCCAGTACCATCGGATACGACACCTAAATTGTCTTCTGTAGTCAACTTACTAGCATCAGTAATACCACCCACTACATTAACTTGTTCGTTAAGCTTTTTCTTGATTACGGAACCGCTATCGCCACCGTATTTCATACCATCATCTTTAGTTGCCACTTGGTGGGTTTTACCGTTTTCGTCTTGGTACTTAATACGAGTGATGTTGTTACCGTCTAAGTCTGGATCACCTTTATCAACGGTAATATCCGCATTACGGCCGTCTTTACCAGTTAAACCGATATGACCAACACCGTCTTTACCGGACATAGATACAGCATCTTTACCGTCTTTACCGGCAATACCTACCTTGCCATCTGTGCCATTCGCGGTATCAGGGCCTGCGATAGATACGCCATCTTGACCATCTTTACCAACATTAATAGTGCCTTTGTTACCGTCGATTTCAACCTTATCACCAGCTTTGATTGTGCCTGCATTACCATCGATGGCAATTTGTTTCTTCGGATCGGAGCCTAATGTTACTTGGTCTTTAAGGCTTACTTCATAGTTTTTAGAACCATTCGGATTGTCGCTTGGTGTAACCTTAATATTATCGCCTGCTGTTACCGTTGTAGTCGCAGCAGCTGCAGCTTGATCCAGTTGAGATTTATTGACTGCATCAGTTGGAGCTGTACCTTTAGCTACATTAGTAATCTTGTTACCACCGTTATCCAAACCATCTTTAGTTAGACTCACAGGGTTACCACTAGCAGGTGTAATCTTCATGCCGCCACCATTTACAACTGTAGTGTTGCCTGCAGCATCTTTAGTTGTTACTGTTTCAAGGCCTTTCAAGTCTTTTGCCATACGAACCTTGAGGTTATTGCTACCATCGGATACGACACCTAAATTGTCTTCTGTAGTCAACTTGCTAGCATCAGTAATACCGCCGATTACATTTACTTGTTCGTTAAGCTTTTTGTTGATCACAGCACCGCTATCGCCACCGTATTTCATACCGTCATCTTTGGTTGCCACTTGGTGTGTTTTACCATTTTCGTCTTGGTATTTAATACGCGTGATTTCGTTGCCTTCGATATCAGGATCACCTTTTTCAGCAGTAATATCCGCACTTTTACCGTCTTTACCGCTTAAACCAATGTGACCTACACCATCTTTACCGGACATGGATACAGCATCTTTACCGTTTTTGCCAGTAATGCCTACCTTGCCATCTGTGCCGTTCGCCGCATCAGGACCTGTGATAGATACACCATCCTTATTATCACCTTTGCCAACTTTTACAGACTCAGCTTTAAGGTTTTTGCTCATTTTCACGTCAATCGTCGTATTGCCTGTTGCTGCATCTTGTTTGATGAAAGTCTTAATATTTTCACCGCTATAATCGGTATCAGCAGCTTTACCTTCGCCTTTTACGATTACGGTAGAACCTAATTTACTAGTTTGTACACCGCCTACATTAGCATCAAATTTAAGACCTGTTGCAGTTTGATTTGCCAAAGCTTGTTTCAATTGGTCTTCTGTTGCAGCACGACCAGATACAACATTCCCTGGATCCCAAGTCTTATTATCAAGACCAGTAATATAGTTGCCTGTATTACCAGGGTTCGCACCATCAGCTTGTTTACCCATTGTTACGTCGCCTGCTTTCACAGTGTCCGTAGCCATAACAGATCTAACATTAAGATCTTTCTTTAATTTAAGAGCAATCTTAGTATCATCACCAGTTTGAGTAATTTCTGTAGTGATGTTGTCATCACCGTTTACAGTTACTTTAGAGCCTAATTTATTCGTTTTTTCATCGTCATTATCCGCGTTAAAACGAAGGCCTTTATTGATAAGGTCTGTTTTAGTATTATCAATTTTATTATTTAAATCATTCTTGGTATTCGTAATTTGGTCACCAAGATCTTGCTTAACTTGATGTAATTGACCTCCGTTTACAGCATCTTTAGAGTTTTGTGCTACATCGCCGTTAGCAACATTCGTTACCTTTTGGTCATTTGCATTGATACCATTTGGAGATACATAATTCTTACCATCTACGGTCAAACCGCCGTTATTGATAGTAGTATTACCAGCTGTAACGCTGTCCAAACCAGTCAATGTTTTAGCCAATTTTACATTCAAAGTACCTGTACCGTCGGATACAACACCGATATTGTTGTCAGACAATGTACCTGTAGCACCGCCTTTAACAGCAACCGTATCACCTAATTTCTTATTGATTGTTGCACCAGAGTCCCCATCAAAGTTCAAACCTTTTTCAATAGTTTTATTGATAGTAACGATATCACCAGCATTCTTTGCGATATTTTGCGTATTATTAGCAATATTACCGGCATTTGTTGTGATATTTTGTTTGTTATCAGCGATTGCTTGTTTATTTTTGTCGATTTGATCCTTATTTGTATTAACTGTATCGTTAACCTTTTTTAACTGATCTTCTGTAGCAGCGCGACCAGGAACAGCCACAGGATTGTCTACATTCCAGTCTGTATTTTGAAGGCCTGTTACATGTCCTGCATTACCATCTACAGTTACAGGATGTGCAGTACCAACATTGATTGTATTGCCTAATCCAACAATATATTCCTTACCGCCTGCTGCATTTGTACCTTCTGTTACAGTTACATTTGCATCTTTTGCTTTCACAGTAGGCGCTTTATCGATAGAGTTAATCACATTTTGTAATTGACCATAGTTAACCGCATCATTAGAGTTAGTACCATCAGCTACATTGGTAATCTTTTGGTTGTTTGCATTGATACCGTTTGGAGATACATAGTTTTTACCATCTACGGTCAAACCGCCGTTATTGATAGTAGTACCACCAGCTGTAACGCTGTCCAAACCGGTCAATGTTTTAGCCAATTTAATATTTAACGTATCAGTTCCGTTGGAAACGACACCGATATTGTTATCTGTCAATTTAGTTGCGTCGTTTACACCGCCCACAACATTAGTTTGTTCGCCTAATTTACGAGTGAATTTATTGTCTGCAGCACCTGCAGCTTTTACATCACCTGCATAAGATACGCCTTTTTCCACTTCCGTTTTAACTGCAAACAATTGGCTGCCATTGATAGCATCAGTGGATGTAGCAGAAATACGACCGGCCGCTACATTAGTAACAGTCCGTTCCATGCCTGCCTTGCCTACACTTACTGTGGAAGCAGGATTTGTGCCTGCAAAGTTATGAGTTGCCCCATTGATTGTTGCAGAAGGAGTAGCCACAGCCGCTGCTGTTTCAGAGCCATTACCGATAGCTACGGCATTGTCATTAGCTACTTTCGTATTATTACCAAGAGCTAAACCGTTAGCCCCTGTTACAGTAGCACTATTACCTAGAACCATGCCATTGTCACCGGAAATAGTAGAGTTATTACCTACTGCATAGGAATTATCCGTTGTAATGGTGTTTTTATAACCAAACGCACCCGCCGTATTACCTTTAACCGTACCTGCAGTAACCTTTTTAATTTTATCGCCATTAGCTTCTGTAATTTCTGTAACAGTAGCAGTCCCTACCGTATTGTCACTACCGATAGCATATGCATTATTACCGTAAACCTTATTACCTTTACCAAGAGCACCTGCGGATGCACCGGATAGAGTTGCATTCGTCATATCAAAGCCCACTGTATTTGTATCGCCGAGAGCTGTGGATTTCTCCCCATAAGCACCAGCCTGACTACCGATAGCAAGAGAGTTATTCCCCCAGCTACGAGCCATAGCACCGATAGCGGTGCTAGCCACACCTTTTGACAAGGAGTTAGCACCGATAGCATTAGAACCCGTGCCTAAAGACTGCGTCATCATACCAATAGCAAGGCTGGCATTTCCGATAGATGCAGTATTTACATAGTTCTTACTATCATTAAGAGCTGCTGTACCCAATCCACCTGGATGCAACGCAGCCACTTCACGGTTAAAGTTTTTCTGCGTACCTGGAACCGCTAAATCAGGAATAGCCTTATATAAATCAGGCTTTGCCTGATCGATATCATCACCGCCGATAGCGATAGAAGACTGACCAATAGATCTTACATCACCGCCGATAGCGACAGATTGTGTGCCATATACCTTCGCTACGCTACCGATAGCTACAGATTGTGAAAACAGCTGTCCATCACCATCAGCAGTAGCATTTCTTCTAATTATATTAGCTTCTGCTGCAGCACCGATGACTACGTCACCACGAGAACCGTAAGAAGCGGCTTCTGCACCCATTACAACTGCACCGGATCCAGGTTGTTGATGATACTTGGAAATCGTGCTCTTCGCTTGACGACCTATTACAATATCGCCATTTTCCTTTGCAACTGACCCTTGACCAATAGCAATAGTACCCGCAGGATATGGAACCTTCACTCGTTGTTGACCTTCAGCCTTTGCACCATTACCGATGGCAATACCATTTTCACTTGTTGCTAATGTAGTCGCGTCATTACCTACAGCCACAGACTTAGCACCTGCGGATTTCGCATTATCACCGACTGCAACGCTATTGCTACCAGTAGCAGCAGCGCCAGGGCCTTGTACTACATTTGCTTCTGCAATTCCCGATACTAAACACCCCGTAATAGCAAACGCGCATAAAGCCGCACGGAAAGTAATGCTCGTTCTTGCAGAATTCACACTAGCTTTACCGCCACCACTCTTAACTAACTCAGATACTACAACGTAGCAATTTTTAGCTTTACTCCAAATTACATTATAAATTCGATTCATGTTATTCCTTTCTCACGAACTACCGATTCTACCGGTTACGCATTATGTTTATAGCCTCATATAAAAACAAAATAAAAGAAGAAGTAATAGACATAAAAAATCATCTACACTTCTAACATAAAACAATAGTACTCAATACTATAGTTTAAGTACTATTACGTATATCTTTTCCTTTAAGATACTCACTCTAGTGACCACTATATCAAAAATATTCAATATTGTAAACAACTTTTTCATGTTTCATTCATTTTTATAGTTTATTTAATAGATTTAAAAAATAAGATAGAAATTCTTCATCTTTTCTATATATTTATGGAATTAAATTTACATATTCAAATATGAAAGATTTAGTCTATGTATGACAAAAGCCGAGGCGGTTTGTGCCTCGGCTTTCATCATATGATATAGTCTAAATTTTATTAAATTGTTGGTGCATTAATCGCTTTGCGAAGATCCACTGTATGAAGTTCGTCCATTGCAGGAGCTGCTTTTTCATCCACAGGTTTCACGCGATTATTGCCGTCTTTCATAGCTTCGTTCAAGCTGAAGATAACCATTTCGTTCATGTAGAAACGCAATTCATCATCATGTACATTGGCTGTATTGCGATCCAAGATATCGATGATTTGTTGCGCATAGTCCAATTTAGCATCTTCAGATACAGTCATATGTTCTGTAAAGAACTGTTTGTAATCGTTGTACAAGCGGTCTAAAGCCATGCGCGCATAGCTGTCATTTTTATAACGATGGCTCACGATGTACCAGCTGCGACGAACGTTCATGTAGTACAACACATTGTTACGATACCGCTCTTGACCGGTCATAACACGGGAATCGTCCATAATACGTTTGCCCTTTTGGTCCAATTGGAATTGTGTGAAAGCATTGACTACATCGCGAACTTCTTCGCTAGGTACAGGAACAGCCACTTCCGCTTCAATCACGTTTAATGGTTCAGCCGATTGTTCTGGCATCATCAATGTATCACGAGCCGCATCCGCTTGACCTACCGCACACACACAAGCCAGTGCCAATACAGGCATAAATGTTTTGAATTTCATACTTCCTCCTTATGATGAGCCGCCCCCGAAGGGCGGCTTTCATATTCCTTACATGACTAGACTAAGAATTCTCCCTTATTTAGAAAGACCCACTTGTTGCATAAGTAATGCGATTTGAGCTTTCATTTCTTCATTATCTCGTTGTACTTGATTGTATTTAGCAGTTAACTCTAGGTCATGTTGTTGCATACGAGCATTATCAGCCTTAACGGAAGATAATTCGTTGAGGCTTTCTTGCATGCGTGCATTTTCAGCTTTTAACGCAGTCATTTCATCTTGCATTACGTATATGGAGCTGATAGGGCCACCTTTGTAGCGTTCAGGAACCGCTTTTTTAGCATCGGAAGTACCGAATTTACGAGTTACACCAGCATTTACCATGTTATGGTAGCTACCAACAGATACACCTACATGGAACATAGTGTCTTCTGCTGTGTAATGTGCAACGCCAAGAGCCGCTGCTGTTTCGCCTCGGTAATTACCGATACCGGCCATCACTTGAGTTGGTTCCAATGGATCGTATTGAATAGGTTTCAATGCAGACATAGCTGCCGCATGTGCGCCTACACGTTGTGTTTCGCCCGCTACAGAATTAATAGCATTAGCTAACCCATCTGTAGCACCTTTCAATTGATTTACGTTAACTGCATCCGTGCCGTTTACGCCAGGGCCTACATTGGTAATTGTATTACCGCCGTTGTTGAGGCCATCTTTAGTAAGACTTACAGCATTACTGCTAGCAGGTGTAATTGTTACACCGCCACCGTTCATAACTGTAGTATTACCTGCAGCATCCTTAGTTGTTACTGTTTCAAGACCTTTCAAGTCTTTCGCCATACGAACCTTAAGGTTGCCAGTACCATCGGATACGACACCTAAATTGTCTTCTGTAGTCAACTTGCTAGCATCAGTAATGCCACCCACTACATTGACTTGTTCGTTAAGCTTTTTCTTGATTACGGAACCACTATCGCCACCGTATTTCATACCATCATCTTTAGTCGCCACTTGGTGGGTCTTACCGTTTTCGTCTTGGTACTTAATACGAGTGATGTTGTTACCATCTAAGTCTGGATCACCTTTATCAACGGTAATATCCGCATTACGGCCGTCTTTACCAGTTAAACCGATATGACCAACACCGTCTTTACCGGACATAGATACAGCATCTTTACCGTCTTTACCTGTGATACCTACTTTTCCGTCTGTACCGTCAGCACCGTTAGGGCCAGTAATGGATACGCCGTCCTTACCGTTTTTGCCAACTTTTACCTTATCAGTAGTTAAGCTGTCAGTCTTAAGGTCTTTCGCCATCTTGATAGTAACATTACCATCTTGGTCGGCTACTGTTTTAATATTTTCGCCGGAGTATTTATCGTCAGACTCTGTACCTTCACCTTTGATAGTAACCTTTTGGCCTAAATCACGGTGGAATTCACCTGTATTACCGGCGAAATTCATACCTTTTTTCGTGATTTCATCACCTAGGTTAGTAATCTTATTATCCAAGGATTTGTGAGATTTTTGCAATTGATCTTCTGTAGCAGCACGACCGCTTGTGATGTGGTTAGGATCCCAATCTTTGTTTTCCAAACCTGTCACATAACCGTCTTTGCCATCAACAGATACCTTGCCTGCTGCAATCTTACCATCTTTACCATCGATAGTTACCTTGTCGCCAGCTTTAATGGTACCGTTTTCACCGTCAATTGTTACATTGCCAGCTTTAATAGTACCTTTGTTGCCGTCGATTGTAACTTTATCACCAGCCTTGATTGTGCCTGTAGTACCGTCCATCGCGATTTGTTTTGTAGCATCAGAGCCCAATGTCACTTGATCTTTAAGACTTACTTCATAGTTCTTGGAACCATTCGCATTGGTGCTAGGTGTCACAGTAATATTATTACCTGCCGATACCGTTGTAGATGCAGCTGCTGTAGCTTTATCCAATTGAGATTTATTAACTGCATCGTTAGGGTCCGTGCCGTCAGCAACATTCGTAATCTTATTACCGCCATTATTTAAGCCGTCTTTTGTAAGACTTACTGCATCGCCACCAGCACGATTGATGGTCATACCATCACCATTGATAACAGTATTATTGCCGCCGTTTGTGAAAGTAGCAGACGTCAAGCCTTTCAATTCTTTCGCCAAGCGCAATTTCAATGTATCGGAACCGTCAGAAACAACACCGATGTTGTCTTCAGTCGCTAATTTACTTTCATCGGAGATACCGCCCTTAACATTCACTTGATTGTTAAGTTTCTTTTTAATTACATTACCTGTATCGCCGCCATACATCATACCATCATCGAGCGTTGCAAGTGTATGTGTATTGCCGTCTTTATCTTCAGTCACTAAACGGTTAATGCTTGTACCATCTACACCGTTTTTAGCGTCGCCACCTTTAATTGTAACGCCGTCTTGACCATTTTTACCGGCAATGGCCACACTATTAGCTTTGAGGTTTTTGTTCATCTTCACATCGATAGTTGTGTTGCCATCTTGATCTTGTGTGATGAAAGTTTTAATGTTTTCACCGCTGTAGTTAGCATCAACATCATTACCTTCGCCCTTAACAGTAACCGTAGAGCCAAGTTTATTAGTTTTTACGCCGCCACTGTTAGCATCAAATTTCAAGCCTTTATTAGTTAATGCGTCTTCGCTATCTTTGATTCTATCTTTCAAGTAATCCACATTAACCGCTTCGCTGCCATTATTGCCTGTAGCATACGCCACGTTTGTTACGTGAGTACCACCAGTTTTATTAGCATAAGTAGGACCTTCGTAACTTACTTTAGTTTTATCAACAGTACCAGCTGGATCCAAGTCATACTTAACAGCACGATCTGTCAATTTATCAAGGCTAGATTTAGAGGCAACATCCTTAATTTTAACAGTTTCTTTACTACCTGCATGGTTTTTATCCTCTACAGTTAAGTCAACATCGCCGTTAGAATCAACTGTATAAGCACCGTCTGCAGCAGCTGTATTTTTCACCAAACGGTAATCTGTAGCAGCAGCACCTTGGCTCTTAACAACATCACTGATTTTTTTCAATTGATCTTCTGTAGCTGCGCGACCGCTTACAGGATTAGATGTATTTACATCCCAATCTTTATTATCAAGACCAGTTACATAGTTGTTAGAATCAGCGTGTTTACCCATTGTTACGCCGCCAGCTTTCACGGTATCTGTAGCCGTCAACGTTTGAACATTAAGATTTTTGTTCAATTTAACGCCGATCTTAGTGTCATCGCCGGTTTGCGTAATTTCAGTAGTGATATTACCATCACCATTTACTGTTACTTTAGAACCAAGTTTATTCGTTTTTTCAGCGTTATTATCAGCGTTGAAACGAAGACCTTTGTTGATAAGTTCAGTTTTAGCATCGTGTAATTGACCGCCGTTTACAGCGTCTTTGCTACCTGCACCTACAGTACCATCAGCAACATTGGTAATTTTTTGATCGTTCGCATTGATACCTGTTGGAGATACATAGTTCTTACCACCTACAGTCAAACCGCCGTTATTGATAGTAGTACCACCAGCTGTAACGCTATCTAAACCGGTTAACGTTTTAGCCAATTTCACATTTAATGTACCGTTACCATCGGATGCAACACCGATATTACCGTCAGACAATGTGCCTGTAGCACCGCCTTTAATGGTAACAGTGTCGCCCAATTTTTTAGCACCTGTAGTCCCCGTATCGCCTGTGAAAGTAAGACCTTCTGTATCTACTTTTGTTTTAGCATCTACACCTTTTTGGATATCGTCTTTCGCCTTTTGGCTAAGATCAACAGCAATATCATTGCCATTAAGTGTCGTCGTTACACCTACTGTCGTTGTTGGTGCCGCATTGGCAGAACCTTTAATATTTACAGTAGAACCATCCGCTACATTCGTTGCTGGGGCAGTACCATCTGAAAGTTTCCAGTCATAAGAGCTATCTCCTACTGCTTTTTTCAAGTCTGCAATCGTTGCTGCATTTTTCAATGTGTTAGCGTCAGCCGTATCTAATGTTTGCGTACCTAAGCCACTTGCTACATTTGTAATCTGTTTACCACCCGCATCAATCCCGGTATTTTTATCGATAATGATAGGGCCTACAGTTATTTTATCTGTGGTTACGCTTGTACCAGTGATAGCCGTTGTACCATTAGTAAAACCTGTATTGTTGATAGTTGTTGCCCCTGTTTTTAAACTGCCATTAGCACCAAGATCAACATCTTTTTTCAATTTAACAGTTAATGTATCATCGCCATTAGAAACAACACCAATGTTATTATTTGTTAAATCAGCTTCGTTAGTAACACCACCAACAATATTCGTTTTTTCACCTAATTTTTGAGTGAATTCATTAGCACCTGCTGCAGCCGCTTTTACATCACCTGCATATACAATACCTTTATTAATCTCTTCTGTAACAGCAAATAACTGGCTGCCATTAATAGCATCTGTAGATGTAGCACTAATACGACCTGCTGCAACATTTGTGATTGTACGTTCTGCGCCACTCTTACCCACGCTAACAGTTGAATTAGGAGCAATACCTGCAAAATTATGAGTAACCCCATTTATAGATGCTGATGGTGTTCCTACTGCTACTGTCGTTTCAGAATTAGCACCTAGTGCTACATCATTTGCATTATTGGCTTTTGCATTGGTACCAATAGCCACACCTGCAACACCAGTTACTGTAGATTTATTGCCTAGAATCATAGCATCATCAACAGTCACTGTATTATTATTACCAATTATACGAACATTATTAATAGCACCTGTAAATGTGTTGTTATTACCAAAAGCACCCGAGTTATTAGCTGCCACGATACCATTGTTGTTACCGATAGTATACGTACCTGTCCCCGTAATCGTTGTTGGGTCACCAATAGCCCCGGAATGTGCACCAGATACAGTATTACCTGTACCAATGGAAATAGCATCTTCCGCTTCTGCTTTCGCACCTTTACCAATAGCAATACCTTTTGGTGCATTTTTCGCACTAGCTTGGTCGCCAATAGCAATTGCACTCTCACTATTCGCAGCTACGGAAGATGTATACCCTACCGCAACACCTTTATTAGAAAGAACTTTAGCTTCACGACCTACCGCTGTTATGCCGGTGAAAGTACCTTTATTAGTGCCGGGTGCATTATCAGCTACATTATAATTACCAATAACTACATTATCCGCACCCAATACATCACGACCAGCATTTTTACCAATAAAAATACTGTCATTACTTTTTTGTAAACTACTTGTATCAATGCGAACCGTACCATCATTAGGTGCCATGGTGGCAGTGGATTGTGAACCTGCCTGGTACCCGATAGCAGTCGTATAATCACCTGCAGCTAATGAGCTAGTACCTATAGCAGTAGCACCTTTTTCACCATGTGCAGTAGATAATGTACCTAATGCATAAGTATCTGCTTTTTCTACTTTAGAACCCCAGCCAAGAGCTACGCCATTAAGTGCATTAGCACCTGTGTAACCCCCTAGTGCTGCCAAAGAATTTTCACCATGTGCCCGAGATTCACTACCAAAAGCAGTGGATTTTTTACCGTAAGCATGAGAGCCTGCACCAAAAGCTGTAGAGGCCGTGCCATTAGCTACCGTCCAGTTCCCAAAAGCTGTGGCATATGTACCATTAGCAACCGACTCATTACCAAAAGCTGTTGCTACCACGCCATTTGCTTCTGTAGAATTACCAAAAGCCGTTGCCTGTATATTTGTTGCTTTCGACTCGAAACCAAACACCGTAGATAGCGAACCTGACGCTATATTTTTAGCACCAAAAACAGTACTATTTTCACCAGAAGCTGTATTATTAGAACCAAAAGCTGTCGCTGATTTAGCAGATGCGATATTCTCTAAACCAAAGGCTGTGGCCTGCGTACCGCTAGCTATAGTACGAATACCAAATGCTGTCGCATCTTCACCCTTAGCATTGGTTTTATAACCAAAAGCTGTCGCATTCTTTCCCTCTGCTATTGTTTCAGAGCCAAACGCGGTAGACTGTTCTCCAGATGCCTTTGTATTATTACCAAACGTAGTACTGTTACTACCACTGGCTTCAGTTTGATAACCAAAAGCGGTTGCCGATACAGCATTTGCTTTTGTTTCATAACCAAATGCTGTTGCACCTGTTGCACCTGCTGCTGTAGATGTGCCATTACCAAAAGCAACGGAGCTAACGCCATTAGCCGTCGTTTTCGTCCCAAGAGCAAAAGAGTTTTTGGCTAACGCCTTCGCTTCAGAGCCCATAGCAACAGAAGAAGCCCCTGTTGCCTGACTATTATCCCCTACAACAATACTATTCTCTCCAGTTGCCTTATTTTTATAACCAATCGTTGCCACATAGTTCCCAGTAGCAGTATTCTGATCTCCTACATTAAGACTTGGTGCTGACAACCCCGCCGCATCAACTTGAATAGCTGGAAAACACGTTGTCGTTACACATGCACCTACACATAAATAGACTAATTTTTTCTTATCCATCTTCATCTTTCACCTCAACCTAACATATTAAAAACACTATCACAGTTAAAATATACAATTATGTTCCCCTTAAAATGAAATTTTGATACTCCCTAAAAGCCGTTCGCTCTCCATAGGACCTCGTCTATACATATCTGGTACAGAGGCTTCTGCACTACGATTGCCAAATTTCCAAGTCACACCTGCGTTAGCCATTAAATGATTATCACCACCACCTGCATAAGAAACACCGGCGTGTAATAGCATAGATTCATTCTTATAATGTGCTAAGCCTAATGAAACGGCAGTAGAGCTGCGGTATGCACCAACACCAGCCATAATTTGTGTAGGTTCTAACGGATCATACTGAATTAGTTTTAATGCAGAAAGAGCTGCCCCCAAGGCATCCGTAGGCATCATAACGCCCGTCAACATAACGGCAACCGCAGTAGCGCCTACCATTTTAGAAAATACAACCGACAAAGAAGAGCGTTTCGTCATGTTCTTCGCTGTTTCCGCCACAACGACATAACAGCCCTTTGTGCGATTCCAAATTACTTAAAATACTCGGTTCATTAATCTTACTCCTATAAAATCAAACTAACACTATCTATATAAATAAAAATTAAAGAAAAAAATAAATCGACTTATGATTGAAATTACATCGATTTTGATAAAAGTATATACTTAAAATACCACATATTTACTGGAAATTGAAACATTTTTTCATTTTATCTTCATGATATAATGAGTTTAAATTATTAATATTTTAGTTATATTTAAATGTATTATATATAATGTATGATTATGATCATTCACCTGCTTTCACCGGGAATAGTCAGCCCCTGATTATGAAACAATATCATCCGATGCCGGATAAATTTATTTTCTCTTCATCATCCTGTTTTAAGATGGACCATATAATAGAATGGCATTTCGTCATAAACGGATATCGTACACGGCAATTTGCCATTTCGACTCAATGTACGTACACAATTACTACATACCTACTTAAGCCAATTAACTTTAGCACATTACACATGTCTATGAAGGTAACATTCTATTATGTGAGAAAAGGAATGAGCGGTAAAAACCATATTACCGGCATTCCTTTTCTGTTTATTTTCACGGCGCACCATCGACGAATCAATGGACTTTGCGGGCCTTGTTGCGGACTCCATAGAGATAGAGCATAGGTATATGAAAACTATTTATAGAAAATCTCCATGTGTTTTTTAACTTTTGTTGTTATACTGAAAGCAGAAAGGAGGAACTCATCTATGTCAGAACTCAATATCTTACAACAGAATACAAATCAACCGAGTCCGGTTGCGGAGGAAGATATCGTAGTTACACGAGATAATCAAACTTTCACAATCAAAGGTCAGTTCAACAGGGAAGAAGGCGTGTTCACATACGACACGGACGTTCAACCTAACGATCAGTTAAAATTTCTGCGTCACAACTTCACGGCCATCGTAAAAAAAATTACATATAAGGTGATTCAAGGTCAGCGAATCACATTGATTGCAAAACTATATGCATAAAAAATCAGGGGTATTGTCAATACAAACAACACCCCGATTTTTTTTACATAATAGCCCGATTTTCGGTCTTAACATAATAAGATTACAACACAACAACACTTCTTATACGTTACGTAATATTCAATTGTCTATGTCGCAATCGAACTATCTATTGAACTGTCGGTGCGTTGATTGCAGTGCGAAGGTCAACCACATGTGCGTCCTCCATTACAGGAGCGCCTTTTTCGTCCACAGGTTTCACGCGATTATTACCGTCTTTCATAGCTTCTTTCAAGCTAAAGATAACCATTTCATTCATGTAGAAACGTAATTCATCATCATGTATATTGGCCGTATTGCGATCCAAGATATCGATGATTTGTTGTGCATAATCCAATTTTTCATCGTCAGAAACAGTCACACGATCCATAAAGAACTTTTTGTAATCATTGTACAAACGATCTAATGCCATGCGTGCATAGCTGTCTTTCTTATAACGATGGCTCACAATGTACCAGCTACGACGAACGTTCATGTAGTACAACACATTGTTACGGTAACGCTCTTGACCGGTCATAACGCGGGAATCGTCCATGATACGCTTGCCCTTTTGGTCCAATTGGAATTGTGTGAAAGCATCCACTACGTCGTGAACTTCTTCGCTAGGTACAGGAATAGCCACTTCTGCTTCAATCACGTTTAATGGTTCAGCTGGTTTCTCTGGCATCATCAATCGATCTTGAGCCGCATCCGCTTGACCTACCGCGCATACACAAGCAAGTGCCAATACAGGCATAAATGTTTTGAATTTCATACTTCCTCCTTATGATGAGCCGCCCCGGAAAGGGCGGCTTTCACAATCCTTACATGAGTGGTTAAGAACTCGAATATTCAGATTCGATTATTTTGTAAGACCTGCTTGTTGCATCAACAATGCGATTTGAGCCTTCATTTCTTCATTATCACGTTGTACTTGATCGTATTTAGCAGTTAACTCTAGGTCATGTTGTTTCATACGTTCATTTTCAGCTTTTAAAGCAGTCACTTCATCCTGTAATACATATGCAGAGCTGATAGGGCCGGCTTTGTAACGTGCAGGAACCGCTTTCTTAGCATCGGATGTACCAAATTTGTAGGATACGCCCGCATTAATCATGTTGTCATGACCGCCAAGAGATACGCCCATATGGAACATTGTAGATTCATTAGTATAGTGCGCCACGCCTACAGCTGCAGCTGTACTGCCTTTGTAGTGACCTACAGCAGCCAATACTTGAGTTGGTTCCAATGGATCATATTGTAATGGTTTGAGGCCAGAAATAGCTGCACTAGTAGCACCTACATCAGCGATTTTACCATCCACGCTACGCATAGCACTGCTCAATTGATTTACGTTAACCGCATCAGTGCCATCTACACCAGGGCCTACATTAGTAATTCTATTACCACCGTTATTGAGGCCGTCTTTAGTAAGACTTACAGCATTACCTTGAGCAGGTGTAATTGTCATACCGCCACCGTTCATAACAGTTGTATTACCAGCAGCATCCGTAGTAGTTACGGACTCAAGACCTTTCAAATCTTTAGCCAACTTAATGTTATAACCATCACCAGTGGAATTTTTCACAACACCGATATTATTATCCGCCAAACGGTTCACATCAGCACCACCAGTAAGGTTCATAGTATCTCCCAATCCACGAACCACTTTACCGCTATCGCCAGGTTGGTCACCTTGGAATACACGGCCTGTTCTTGCTTTATTATTGAAGTCGTCATTAACAGCTTTTAATTGATCTTCTGTTGCGGCACGACCTGGAACTGCTACAGGGTTTTCAGGATCCCAAGTTTTGTTATCCAAACCTGTTACGAAGTTGCCTTCTTTACCGTCAGAAGTTTGTTTACCTACAACTACGTCGCCGGCTTTCACGGTATTTGCCGTTACGGAACCATCATTGCCGTCAATCTTAACTTGATTACCACCATTACCAGCTGTAATCGTACCTGCAGAACCGTCGATGTTAACTTGTTTTGCTGGATCTTGACCAAGAGTGATCTTATCATTTAATGCCATTTTGATGGCGCCGTTATCCACGGAAGTTTTGATATTGCCGTCACCTTTCAAGTCGATTGTCTCGCCAAGAGGTTTCTTCACGGAGTTACCGTCTTCCGCTTTAAGACCGAAGCCTGTGGATTTGATGTCTTCAATAGCTGTATGCAATTGACCGCCGTTTACAGCGTCCTTGCTACCAGCGCCAATAGTACCATCAGCCACATTAGTGATCTTCTTATTAGCCGCATCGATACCGTCTTTTGTTACCTTAGGACCGTTTTCGATTGTTAAGCCATCTTTATTGATAGTAACAGCTTTGTTGCCACCATCATTGATTTGCAAGCCATCTTTAGTCAACTTAGTCGCTTCATTAGCGCCGTCCTTGATAGTAACGCCGTTTGTATCCATCTTAGTATTGCCTGTAGTCACAGTGTTAGCTGTTACAGTATCTACAGTGATGTCTTTTTTCAATTCCACCTTAACAGCACCGCCGTCTACGGATGTTTTGATATTCGTGTCATCACCTTTAACTTTAACAGTTTCACCAAGAGCTTTTTTCACGGATTGACCGTCTTCTGCTTCAAGACCAAAGCCTTTAGTTTTGATGTCTTCGATAGCTGTATGCAATTGGCCACCGTTTACAGCGTCTTTGCTATCTTTTGCAACATTACCGTCTTGAACGTTTGTAATTTTATTACCAGCTGCATCGATGCCGTCTTTCGTCATGGAAGGACCATCAGTAATCTTCACGCCGTCTTTTGTAACAGCTGTCAACGGATTACCTGCTGCATCTTTAATAGTCATGCCTTCGCCGTTTACAACGGTTTTACCGTTTGCACCGTTGTTGAAAGTAACGGAATTTAGACCTTTAAGGTCTTTCGCCAAACGAAGCATCAATGTATCTGTACCGTCAGATACAACGCCGATGTTGTCATCGTTGGAAAGTTTAGTTTTATCAGTTACGCCACCCTTAACATTTACTTGAGTGTTAAGTTTTCTCTTAATAACGTCGCCAGAGTCACCACCATATGCCATGCCGTCATCTTTGGTTGCCACTTGATGTGTCTTACCGTTTTCATCAGTGTATTTGATACGAGTGATTTCGTTACCGTTGAGATCCGGATCACCTTTTTCAACAGAAATGTCAGCGCTACGGCCGTCTTTACCGTTAAGACCGATGTGACCTACGCCGTCTTTACCGGAGATGGATACAGCTTCTTTGCCGTCTTTACCAACCTTCACGGATTCAGCTTTAAGGTTTTTATTCATCTTCACGTCAATAGTAGTGTCGCCAGTTTGTGCATCTTGCTTGATGAAAGTCTTGATGTTTTCGCCGCTGTAATCTTCGTCAGCTGCAGTGCCTTCACCTTTAATAGTCACTTTGGAGCCAAGCTTGTTAGTTTTTTCGCCGCCTTGGTTAGCATCGAATTTCAAACCTTTATTAGTTAATGCGTCCGCACTATCTTTAATTTTGTCATTCAAGTAGTCCACATTAACCGCTTCGCTGCCATCGTTGCCTGTAGCATATGCTACATTCGTTACGTGAGTGCCGCCTTGTTTGTTGTTATATGCAGGACCTTCGTAAGTTACCTTGGATTTATCAGGATTACCAGTAGGGTCCAAATCATACTTAACAGCACGGTCATTCAATTTATCAAGTTTGGATTTAGAAGCAACGTCTTTGATGGTAACGGTTTCTGTTTGATCTGGATGATTCTTATCTTGTACAGTCAACGCTACATCGCCGTTTGCATCTACAGTGTAGTCTCCATTAGAGCCTGCCGCTTGATTTTTGATCAAACGATAATCAGTGGAGTTAGCACTTTGAGCATCCAACGCTTTTTTCAATTGATCTTCTGTTGCGGCACGACCGGATACAATCTTATTTGCATCCCAATCTTTATTATCAAGGCCTGTTACATAATTGCCTGTTTCGCTATCACCAGCTGCATTGTTAACAGTTTGACCACCCATAGTAGCACTGCCTGCTTTCACAGTCTTAGCGGCTGTTACGGAATCAAGATTTTTAAGGTCTTTCGCCAATTGAAGTTCCAATTTGTCAGTGCCATCAGCTTTTACGTTGATATTGCCAGATGCGCTCTTGAATGTAGTAGACTCAGCTTCAGTTACGCCTTCACCTTGTACTTTCACCAAGGAGTTCAATTTTTGTTTATTCACGGTACCAGTGTTGTTACCAGTGAATTGTAAACCGTCTTCCATAGTCGCAACTTGGTGCTCGCCGTTGCCGTCAGTGTATACGATACGAGTAAGACCATTTGTACCGTCTACACCTTTTTCGCTTTTAACGCCTGTAGCAGCATCGTTGTAACCAGGTTTCACGGACAAGTCGATACCGTTAGTACCGTTCACGCCGTTCGTTCCTGCAGGGCCTGTCAAGCCGATGTGGCCTACGCCGTCCTTACCGGAAATAGAAACTGCTTCATTACCGTTTTTATCAGTAACAGCTACCTTGCCATCTGTACCGTTCGCTGTGTCAGGACCTGTAATGGATACGCCGTCCTTACCATTTTTGCCAACCTTCACAGATTCAACCTTAAGGTTTTTATTCATCTTCACGTCGATAGTCGTATTGCCTGTCGCCGCATCTTGTTTGATGAAAGTTTTGAGGTTTTCACCGCTATAATCAGCGTCAGCAGCAGTACCTTCACCTTGAATTGTAACAGTGGAGCCTAATTTGTTAGTTTTTACGCCACCTACATTAGCATCGAATTTGAGACCTGTGTTAATCAAGTCATTCTTGGTATTCGTAATTTGATCGCCAAGGTCTTGTTTTACTTGATGTAATTGACCGCCGTTTACAGCATCTTTAGAACCAGCTGCTACGTTACCATCTTTCAAGTTAGTAATTTTTGTACCGTTAGGACCTTCCAAAGTTACTGTGTCATGGCCTGTGTTACCGTCATATTTTACGGAGCGGTCTTTTACTTTATCGAGTTCAGTTTTGGACGCAATATCCTTAATCGTTACAGTTTTAACATCACTGGATTTTTCGTCTTTCACTTGCAAATCAACTTTATTGTTATCAACTTTATAAGAGCCGTCTGCCGCATTGTTCGGATTAGCGATCAAGCGATAGTCAGAAGCACTTGCATTAGCTGCTTTTACAGCATCGCTGACAATTTTAAGTTGATCTTCTGTTGCCGCACGACCGGATACAAAAGTAGGATCAGTTAAAGTCCAAGATTTATTGTCCAAACCGGATACAAAGTTACCGTTCTGAGCAGCACTTTTATTATCTGTTACAGATTGGGTACCCATAGTGGCAGTACCAGCTTTTACAGTTTTTGTAGCAGTTACCGTATTAACATTGATGTCTTGACCCAATGCAACCTTAATTGTTGTATCGTCGCCAGTTTGTGTAATTGTAGTATTGATGTTAGTACCATCACCAGCTACTGTTACCTTGGAGCCTAATTTATTTGTTTTTTCGCCGCCATTATCAGCATCGAATTTCAAACCTTTATTAATAAGCTCTGTTTTTGTAGTATCAAGTTCTGTTTTAGACGCGATATCCTTGATAGTTACAGTTTTCTTATTCGCAGGATTTTTAGCATCTTGTACAGTTAAGTCAACTTTATTGCCAGATACAGTGTAAGCTTTATCTGCAGCACTGCTGTTTTCAACTAATTGATAGTCAGGAGCATCTACGTCAACTTTATATGTTTTATATGTACCGTCCGTACCTTCTGTAACGGTCGTATTTTTACCAGCAACAACTTTAACTGCTTTTTGAGCTTCATCACGGATAACGGATTTACCGCCGTCCGTAATGTTGGACAAGTCTTTATTTGCTGCATTGTCGATTTTATTCTTAGTAGCATCAGTCAACGTCACATCGATTGTTTGGTTGTTAACAGATGTCGTAACATAAGAACCGTCGCCTTTTACAGTCAATGTTTGGTTATCTAATAAAACGTCATTTTTGCCAGTGTTGCCAGCTACTTTCAAATTAACATTGCGCAATTGTGCCACGTTAACAGCGTCAGTATCCGCTGTACCTGCAGCCACATTTGTGATTTGACGAGTTTTTGTACCACCGTCACCTACGGACACCGCCCCCATAGTGGAAGTCAACGCAGCGCCTGTCAATCCGCTATATCCGTTTGTACGGCTGTCTGCAGTTTTAACATTATAGCCTGCTGTGCCTGCTGCAACGGAAGCAACGGAATTCGCACCCAATGCAACGCCGTCATCTACGCTGGATTTAGCTTTATAACCGATAGCAGTGCTGTTCGCATTAGCTGCAGTCGCATCAGCACCGACAGCTGTCGCGAAGTTACCTGCTGCAGAAGCGCGTACACCGGCCGCTGTCGCATTGTTGCCTGTAGCACCTGTGTTATCGTAGTTCGCATCGGCAGATGTACCTTTAGCACTGAAGAAATTCGTTTGCGCCGCTTCAACAGCTTCTTTTACCGTATGGTAAGTACTGTTCTTGATATTGAAATCAGGCGCTTTATATGTAGAACCATTCGCTTCATAGCCCGTATAAGTAGGACCTGCGATGGATTTTGCTAAGTTACTGTTTACAAATTTTAATTGTTTTACATTTGTTGCGTCAGTATCGTTTTCGCCACCCGCTACGTTGATGATACGACGTTCAGAACCTACGTTACCTACCGCAACTACACCGTTTGCAACATTGTTATTTTGTTGGTTAGTAAAAGCAGAGAAACCATTAACCAAGGCACCTCTTACTTCCGTACCAGTGCCCAATGCCAAGGAGTTATTGGATTCTGCAACGGCATTTGTACCAATAGCCATGGAGTTAGTACCTGTAACAGTGGCACCAAGACCGATAGCTGTCGTATTAGTATTGTTTGCTTTTGCTTCTTTACCGATTGCAATGGCACCATCTTTAGAGGCATTCGCCGCACCACCAAGTGCAAGCGCATCAGCACCCAAGGATTTAGCATTACCACCTAATGCGATGGAGTTGGATAATTTTGCTTGGGAAGAACTACCCATAGCAATAGCATCGGCACCAGCAGCATTAGAACTACTACCCATAGCAAAGCTGCTTACACCACTTGCATTTGCACTTTTACCCATTGCCACAGCATTTTGTGCGGATGATTGCGCCGTATTACCGATGGCAAAGGCATTCTCTGCACTAGCATTAGCACTATAACCCATAGCTACCGCATTGGCGCCACCGGTACTGGATGAAGAACCGAATGCCATAGAATCATCTGCACCAACTGCAGTACGAGCTTTTGTACCGAAAGCAAGAGAACGAGCCCCTTCTGTTACGGTATTACCATCGCCATTATATTTAGCACTTGGAGTACCATGTTGTTGACCAGGTAATTTTATAGTTTCTGCCGCACCGATTGCAATGGATTGATCCGCTTTTGCTGTAGCGGAGTAACCCATGGCAAAACTACCATTACCCTTTGCCCAAGATGCAGTACCCAATGCTGTAGAGAACTCACCTTCTGCAGCAGATTGACGCATCATAGCCAAGGAGTTAAATCCGCTCGCCTTTGTAGCTGTACCAAGAGCCATAGCAGATGGTGATAAGGCCTGAGCATAATGACCTAAAGCAAAGGAAATACCACCTGTGGCCTGAGCATAGTTACCGATAGCCAAGCCGGAATAATAAGTAGGATGCGCTGTTTCCTGAATATTTGTATGAGTACCGATAGCAATGCCGGCAAAGCTATTTTCTGTATAGTTACCTCTATCTGTACCATTGTACAAATGACTGTTATCAAATGGTGTCAGGTTCCCAGGGTTTTGATAGTTATATAAATAGCTACCTTCACCATAAACTACATTACCAGTAGCATAACCAGAGCCATTTACTGCATCAATTGTCATAGCAGCATATGTAGCTGCATTAGCTGTAGTAATATTACCGCCCATCAATAACGCCGCTACCGCCATAACTGCACTCATACGTGCCCAAGTTGTACCAGTTTGTACGGATTTTACCTTACCGCCACCTGTTTTTACGATTTCAGATACTACTACATAGCATTTTTTTGTTTTACTCCAAATAACATTATAAATTCGATTCATGATTATCCTTTCTTACCGAAACCTCAGTAAAACACACCACTTGTGTTGCATAATATTGCAAAGATAATAAAAAGAAGAAGTATAAAGATTGATTATCATCTACACTTCTTACATCAAATACTAGTATTCTCAATTACGATACGAATACTATAATTATTCATGATTCTTCATCATATACTCACCCACGGCAATACAATATCAAAAAATTTCTATCTTGTAAACGACTTTTTTCATCTTTTCTTCATTTTTGTGGTTTATTTATTTCATATTTAATACTTTTTAATTTTAAGAAATAGAATCTTCATCTTTCCTATCAAATTTTACGATAAATCCACATATCGAAATATAACGATTATTGTAATTACGTAATCAATTTCATATTTTTAGACTTTTCAGTTTAATGCTTTCATAGATAAGATAATTTTATATACAGAAAATTTATCACCTACAGGTACACGAAAAAGCCGAGGCCCTAGAGCCTCGGCTTTCACAATATAAATCATATATATATTCTATTTTTTATTAACCCTTACACGTTCAATAGTTGGTTGTCCTTCATGATTCTTAGCAATAGTATCCACACGGAATAACGCCATTTCAGGACCAAATTCAGATACGAGTCGATCATCGACGACAACACCGTTTTGAATAGCTCGGTATACAATTTGAGCAAATTCATAACGGGTCAACATACGGTCTCCTCCGAATGTACCATCAGGATAGCCTTCCACAAGACCCCGGCGAGATAGATCGCTAACCGCCGCATATGCCCAGTGATTATTCGGCACATCAGGGAATAATGTGCTGCGGTCTGCTTTCATATTCGTTCCAGCCAATCCATTCAAAAGAGCAGTCAACTTTTGAATCTGCGCATTTTGTACCGCTACAGTTTTCTTAAGTTCCAAAACTTCCTTACCAATGGCTACACGAGAACGGGATACATTACTGTGAGCACCTACTTTCACAGACATACCGGCATTCACAACGGTTTCGCCATTACCGACAGTAGATCCTACACTAAATTGCAAGTCCTCATTTGGTCTGTAAAAAGCCCCCAATGCAGCGGCATTGCCATCATGATAGTGGCCATAACCAGCAGCAAAGTCCCATTTTGCATCAGGGTCAAAATCCAATGGATGCAAGGCGGCAAGTGCGGCCACTCCGGCCACGGATTTGTTAACCTTTTTATCCAGACGAGCTACATTCCGCCCCATATTGGTTACATCCTGCTTGATATTAGTAATGTCACCTTGAATATTGGTTACATTCTGTTTAATGTTGGTCACATCACCTTGTATATTGTTAATATTTGTTGTGTTATTTGTAATCTGATTCGTTATATCGTCAGATAGGCTTACCTTATAATCTTTAGTCGTTCCGTTCGTCGTAGTTGTCACATTAATATGTTTACCTGCACTGACAGTAGTGGAGCCGTTCGCATTCACTTGATTTTGCAACTTTTTGAGCTGTGCCACATTCACCGCATCCGTATCCTTTGTGCCGGCTGCTACAGATGTAATCTGACGCGTAATATTGTTATTTGCATCACCGACAGATACGGCCGATTTAGTCGCCTTCCACGTAGAATCCGTATTCGTGGACTGTGCCTTTGTACTCGGATCATACCCAACGGATCCAGCCGCCACAGTAGCCTTCGATTCACTGCCCAATGCAACACCGCCCTCTACGGTTACATTCGTATTATGTCCAACAGCGACCGCATTATTAACAGATGTCGTAGTCTTGCTGTCTGTAGAACCGATGAGAACCGCATGATTGGCATCTTTTACCTCACGATTATCCCCCATTACAAGACTGTTCTTAGAATTAGTCACCGTATTTTCAGACCCTATTACAGTCGTATTGGACACCTTATCCGCCGTATTGTGAAAGCCCGTCAACATGGTATTCGTACTTTTATTTCTTTGGTCGCCAGTCAATGTATTATTGACACCCATAAGTGCGGAGCGAAGTGTATAATCCGCCTTATTACCGCTACCAAATGCCATAGTAGAACCGCCACCGTTAGAATTTTTGACAGCGGAACGTAATTTCTCAGATAATTCCTTAGCGGAATTACCTCCCGAACTTGGTGCTGAAATATCGGCTACAGAATTCGTTATTTCATTGCCAGCACCAAATACGAGAGACCCATTGGAGTTAAAGGTCCGATTAGCAGTACCTACGATACTATTCGCAACACCCGAATAATAGCTACCCGTTTTTGATTCAATACTATTCAATGTACCATTAATGGTGGCACCGAAATTCTTTGTAGAATTTGCAGCTCGTCCACCATTATAATCACTGGAGATAATATTATATACGCCTGTGCTTGTAGTGAAAGCCCCATTGCTAAAGCTATTAGCACCAATTGTTGTTGTATAAACATTTAATGCATCTTTTCTTGTGGATGCACTATCTACCGTAGTATCTCCAAGGTCCCCTTTATAATTATGAGATCCAATCATGGTACTGCCGGTACGAGCAAATGTATTATCACCGATAGCGACACTGCCTACCACCTTTGTAGGATCCGCAGGGATTCTAGCAGAAGAAAAAAAACCTCCACTGTAGGTCGTTTGCCCTAACGCAAAGCTAGCCTCTCCACCACCGGCCATATTTTCAACCTTTGCATTTTTACCGATAGCTATACTACCGCCTTGGCTAGCATAGTTATTAATACCTGCTCCATTGCCGATAGCTACATCACCTGTAGCCTCACTAGCACCGTTCGAGTAAGAAATGCCGGCACCTTTGCCAACGGCTACGTTTTCCGCCTTCGGTGCACTACTGCCCGTGCCAATAGCTACACCGTTCCCGTTGCCCGGTGTCACATCCACCGCTCCGGCCACATATAGGCTCGATAACAACACACCATTAATCAACACAGATAATATAAGTTTACGCTTGCTCATTTTATCCTCTCCATTCCCTAATGAATTCCACGTGTAACTTATTCTTCATTATAGCTTCATGAATATTGTGCCACTCTTTTTCTATTTTGTAAACAAAATAAATTTTTATGAATTAATGTATAAAAAAGGAACTGTCTTTTCATACCAAATGACAATCATCTGATACTATAAAACAGCTCCTTATGTTGCTTTTATCTAAAAAATAAATATAGATTCTTATGCTACTTTTATCAAAATAATAAATAGATATATATATCTATCAATCAACGTGCACCATATGTTGACGACGCACATTTTCCAACATATTAGCACGAACCGATGTTTTTGTATCCAATCGATGGTTACCACCAAACCAAGCCGTATCGACACCGGCTAGACGGAACATGATTTTACCGTACGGACTGCCGTGCTCATGCTCCGGTTTGTTGTAGCCCATGTCCACGGAAATTCTCGGCGTGAGCTGCAACTCCGTGCCGATGCGCAAGCCATGCTTATCCGCACTGCGCCGCAACTGCCAACGATAGGCTTCCATGTACACGCGCGCCCAACGGGCATTCTTGAAGCTAGTCCCGTACTCCGCAGTATATCCGTTAGACACATTTTCCATACGCGTCGCACCATCAAGGGAACGCTCACCAGACACACCGCGATACCAGTTCATGCGAAACGCACCGATCCCCGACACGTACTCCAGCCCGACACTCATGCGACCGTGATTGCCTCTGAACCGATGGTCATAAAACAGATTGCCACCGTAATAATGGTCATCGTTCTCAGCAATTCGGCGATAGCCGATGCCTACATTCGCCGTCGTTCCTGTATCCGCAGCATTCGCCAACCGCTCCTGTGTAAACCACACATGACGAGATGTCTCATCATAATGACCTAACGGCTGCAATGTTTCCACACCGTACAAGGGTTTCCAGTTTTTCTGAAAGCGCAATGACAAGACGGTTCGCTGCATCCACGGTTTCGCCTTCGATCCGTGCATTGCGGAATGAACACCAGTCATGACCACCGCCTGCAACGCAGAGTTGACCGCATCTGTATCGGAATAACGAGTCGTCTTTTTATCTGTGGAGTCTGGCATCTCCAATCCGCCCTGACCGATAACATGATCTGGAGTATGAGACGAATTAACATGAAAGGTATCTGAGTCGTCAGATAATATGGTCTTACTTTCACTATGAACTTGTTTTACCGTAGTCCCCTGCATAGGCTGCTCTGCTTTATTTACCTGCTCCCCCGATACGGGCATAACGAACATGCAAAGGGCACTCATCAACACGATTATATATTTCATTACACACTCTTACGTACAAACACACTTCTCATTACTTAATACCGTACATACTTAATCATATACATAATACTTAATTACACACGATTACATATACCGATGACTCATGATTTCATCATGAACAACACATGAAATTATTTCTATTTTATATAGATATATAAAGAATTGTCAATGCAAATACAATACAATATGCTACATTCATACAAAATATCCATACAATATAATCGTTACAATCCATAATATTATTTTATATACATAAGTAAATTTCATTTTATCTATATATAAGCTCTTCTTAAATATTTATAATAAGTGTATAATCAAAATATATAAACAACGTTTAATGAATTCTTAAAAGGAGTATTACAATGAAGAACAAATTATTACCGATGGGTATTATAGCTTTAATCATCGCCGTAGTCATCTTGCTGATCATTCCAGATCCATCAGCGAACAACGTAGAAATCGCAAGACATGCGACCAGTGCACAACAAGCGGCACAGGCCATTTCCAAGAATAACCAGACATCCATTCTTATCCACACCATCGGTATGTTCTGTCTCGGCCTCGGCATTGCATCGACCGTAGGCGGTATTATCGTGAAATTTATCAAGAAAGATAACTAAAACCTCTTACAGAACCTAAAAGTAGCTGTAATTGAAATGCAGTTATATCGCATTCAATTACAGCCTTTTCTGTCTATTCTTCCAATGACTATTTTCACACAAACACACTAAAACCAAAACACAAAAAGCTGTACACACAGTCGACTTTTGAACTACCTTTGATGTCACATTGGCTTTGACATCAAAGCCGTTCAATCTAATCTATGTATGTACAGCTTTTATGATTATTTATATGTAGTTATTATAATAATGTATTTCATCTCAATTTGACGATATATATTTTTATCCCTATAATATAGATAGATAGCCAAGCGAGTGGTTCCGTTAGGCTCATCTCAGAACTATAAATAATTGATGAAATGGCCTTTCAGTTATCCAGTTACTGGTAACGAAGGGCTATTTGTCTTTTCCAAGACAAATAAGAGCCACAAGTGCTCCAAAGGCAATAACTACAGTTATTACCTCTAGAATTAGCATGATTAACTCATAATCACTCATAGACACCCCTCCCTTCATTAACAAAGAGAGGCCCAACCTCGTTGACTATCCTAATCCTATTATAAGTCGAACTAATGCTCGATACAATAAGAAACGTTTTAAAGAAATATATGAATGAATCAATAGGCGACTTTACCTGTCATGCAATTATCGATGTACTAAAATCGCTCCTATCTATTAATAATTCGCTTAAAATTTATGTGTAAATCCTGCATTTACAGACCAACCGGCCTTATGATCACCAGATAGACCTGTACTAATATCAGCAAAGATGCTGTTATTTGCATTAAAACCATAGCGACCACCAAAGGCTAAATCTGTCCAAGTGCCTTTAATGTCCTCGGAAGTGTATTTAGTAGTAGCACCACTTGTATACGTAGTTTTTACTGTACCGGAGAATGCATGGTTAACACCAAGACGAGTATATAGATTACCTGCGCCGAAATGTTTACCGATTTCAAGGCCAAGACCGCCTACTGTACTGCTCACACCAGACTGATCTACTTGCATACTGCCAGCATTGAAGCTATCACCACCAAAGTGAGTATAGCTCAATTGTGCTTGTGGCTCGATATATGTACCATTTGAAAGTTTCACGGTTTTACCATAGCGTGCACCAATTGTATACGCATTAGTTTTAGTCTCACCAGAAAGTTTTTCACCAATCTCATTACGAACAGTGAAATCGTTAGATGCACGACCTACTTGGGACTCAATATGGATATATTGGTTGTTACCAAGATCTTTCAAACCATACGTACCGACAGCGAAAGCTTTTTCCTTACCAGAGCCGTTGAAAATGTAATCATCGTTACCACGAAGATAGGAAACTTGACCACCTATAGTCCAACCGCTACCAGTTTTAGCATCGTAACCACCTTGGATACGAGTGTATGTGGTATCTGTATCGATTCCGTTTCCATTAAAGCTATATTTGCCTCCACCAACGCGAGCCCAAATACCTGTTGGTTCGCCTTGTTGTAATACACGTGAACGATACATATTATCTGTCAACGTTCTCCAACCATTAATATTACTCATAATGGCGGAACGAGCGCCGCGCATATGTGGTGTATCAAAGGCACCCATATTCACATGCATCTGAGGATTATGCTCGAGAGCCGGTGCTTGTTTTTCCTCAGCTTTTGGAGTTGCTTGCGGTGCTGGTTTCACCTCCGGTTTAGGCGCTGGCGCTGGTTTTACCTCAGGCTTTGGAGTCGGTTACGGTGTTGGTTTCACTTCCAGCTTAGGTGTTGGAACCGGAGCCGGTTTTACCTCAGGCTTTGGAGTCGGTTGCGGTGCTGGTTTCACTTCCGGCTTGGGTGTTGGAACCGGAGCCGGTTTTACCTCAGGCTTCGGAGTCGGTTGCGGTGCTGGTTTCACTTCCGGTTTAGGCGTTGGAACCGGAGCCGGTTTTACCTCAGGCTTCGGAGTCGGTTGCGGTGCTGGTTTCACTTCCGGTTTAGGCATTGGAGCCGGAGCCGGTTGTACCTCAGGCTTCGGAGTCGGTTGCACCTTACCATACTCATATTTACCTTGACCATTTTTATCAGCCTGCCACGTGATAGCACCTTCCTTAGCATGACCTTCGGTTAATACTTTAAAACGCGCGGATTCAGCACCTTCAGAAGCAATAGCAACCGTGCCTTGAAGATTTCTTTCACCATTTACATAATTGTGATAGTACACCTTATGTGCCAAGTTATCTAAAACTTTATTTACATTATCTTCACTAGACAAGTCTAATCCCTTACGACTCGTATACATATGAGCACCGGAATTAGGTGCCGCACTTGTAATATGGATATCACCACCCCAGAAGGATTCTGGAGTCAACCCATTTACAAGATTTTTACGCTCTTTGTAATCTGGATCTTCTTTGTCATCATACTCACCATTTGGATCATAAATAAAGTTTACATGACCTTCTAACTTATCAATGTGAATTTCATTATGCTCACTTTGAGTTACTATGGATTCAAAATTACGATTTTTTGAACCTACCAAACGATGTACATGGCTTGGAGTTGTCATTGTGCTATATCTAGTGCCATTTAAACCACCTTGATACATATGGTCCCAATAACCACGATCACCAAGAAATACATTGATATGGTTTGGCTGTTTTGCATTCTTATCTGCTAAGTTGAGAGCAAAGCCAGTCCATAGTACTTCATCACTATCTACACCGATATTAATTTCAGATGGATGTGTATCGCTACCATCGATACGCACATCGCCTTCAATGGACATATCATGGCCAGTAAAATTACCCTTATTACCATCTACGCCGAGATTTACAGTACCGCCTTTAGCAATAACAAGTGGATTACTGCCACGACCAACTTGAAGATCGCCATTTTTAATATTCACAGTACTTCCATTTTGACTAGTAATGATAGTCTTTCGTCCATCCATTAGTCTACCAGATACATAATCTGCATTAATAGTGCTCTTATTATCTGCATCAATACCATACAGTGTCCCTTGTACCTTTCCCAAGTTTAAGGTCTCACCCTTAACGGCACTAATAACAGTATCTTCTGCCATTACATTAGGCATTACAGAGCTAGCAATCGTCAGGGCAATCGCTAATGATAAGTTTGCTTTACACACACGTTTCATAAGAACCCTCTCTCATTCATACTATAAATTACCATTAAATCTTTTTAATTATAATTTATAGGGGCTATTATTGTAAACATAAGAAAACTGTTTCATCATCAAAAAAATAATAAATAACAAAAGAAAAAGGCGGCACCTAAGTGCTGCCCATAATTATAAAAAATCTATTGAAAGCTATATTATCGTTCATTCGAATTTGACGATATATATTTTTATCCCTATAATATAAGTAGATAGCCAAGCGAGTAGAACCGTCGGGCTCATCTCAAAAGAATAAAGAATATGATGAAATGGCCTTTCAGTTATCCAGTCACTGGTAACGAAGGGCTATTTGCTTTTTCCAAAGCAAAAGAAAAGGCAGAGATTATATAACATGTCCTCCATTACTATATATTCAGTAATGGAGGACATATCAATAATTTCTGCCTTTTTATCTACGCGCCACGCGCATAGCTGCCATCATGCCTGGAGATTTCCAGACGGATTGGCCATTATCCGATACGAGTTTATTATTATCGTAAAACACGTCTGCATTGTAATAGTTGTCATCACTAGATGTCACTTTATAGCTAAGACCTGCTGTTGTGTACACCGTAAAGTTGAGTATATCCCCCACTCGCTTTACAGAGTCTTGATCTACATACCAGTTATTACCGAGATATGTCGTAGCATACACATCTTGACGAGCTTCTACATCGTTTGTGCTAATGCCAATTAATACAAGCAATACCGCTAACATATACAAGAATTTACGCATTATAATTACCTCCCGTTTTATGGTAAGAATACTTATATATTATACCAAAAAACACCGATAATCGCATTATAATGGCAGTACTTTCTCAACCCTTGACTGAATCCGGTCGAGGCTTGGCGTAATTGCTTTCATCACAGGTTTTTCTATGAAAGCCAACCGCACATAGTCTACAATCATACCGACGACAAAAATGAGCGCCACTACAAGAATTGCATACAGAGGTAATAGTATTGAATCATAGTACTGATATGTTGCCAATACATTATCCCACATGTAATGAAGGAATAGCTTATTATCATGCAATAGATATATACCAAAGGTAGTAGATGCTACCACATTAATCCAAGGGCGATAAGTGATCTTTGCTTTCAAAAAAATAATAAATAAGCCAATACCTAATAGCAATTGAAAGAAGCCATAATCATTTTGCGTAAAGTAGAAAATCTGTTTCATATACGCTGAATTCGTCATGGCTAGTACATCGACAATGATGTCCCCTAGAAAGGCCCCTACAAGGCCTATGGTGCTAAATATAATACCTATTTTCTTTGTTATATGTGAGCCATACAGCTTGATATATGCCCCCATCGAATAGAATATAACAAAGGAAAAGATATGTTTGAATCCAAAGGTAGTATGTGGTACATTAGGCCACAAATTCAATGCCGTCGGTATTAAGAACCAAATTACCGTGGAAATCACTAGAAGCATAACGTAGTATTTATGCTGTAGCCAACGAAGTACTCGATTAATAATAGGCGCTAGTAAATAGAGTACCAAAAAGTTCTGACCAAACCAACTCATGGCGCCAATAGGCAATAAAGCGAGCATCATATTCCTTGACGTCACCGTATCGAGTCCTAAACCCATAGCCACGCCCAACATGGCAATGCTGTAAAACCATATTTGCCCTACTAACTTGGCAAACTTGTGCAGCTTAAAACTACTAGAAACCATAAAATAGCCCGTTATCATAACAAAGGCAACTACACCAGCCTTGCCTCCAAGTCCAAATACTTGGAGAAACACCTTATTAAACGTTAAATCTGGCGTAATGGGGAAACAACCGTGCACGCTAAAATGGTGCATAATAATTAGTATCATCGAAATGATACGCAACAATTCAATATTGCTCGCTCTCATTCTCTATATCTCATATTCTTCCTCTCAAACTATATGAATACTACGCCAACTGATAACTACCAGGATGACTTGTATACATCATAAAATACATGAAATATATGAGAATGTTGTGACGAATTTTACACATAAAAAAAGACAGCTGATATAATCAACTGTCTTTACAAATTATATATTACCAAGTTACTCTAACATACTTGTTTTTAACATATACGATTCGGTACGACTATTCTTTACCCTTATGAGATATTCTTCTCATATTTTATATAATCAATTAAATTTCTATATCCTGTTACCATGTTGATCTTAGGTTTCCACCCTAACGACTGGATTTTTTCACTATTTAAAATAAACTTTACATCATGTGCATATCCATATTGATTGGCATTATCCGGTATATCAAATACCACGTCTATTTTACTCTTAGCGACTTCTTTTGCTACTAAATTCGCAATATCTTTGATACTTCTTGTTTCATTACTATTACATATATTGTATGCTTCTCCACATTCTCCCTTAAACAGTAATAGTACCAAGGCCGAAAGTACATCAGTTATATAACAAAAGTTTGATACAGATTGTCCTTTGGTATGTAAAACAATATTTTCATTATGCATAACACTTTTAGCAAACTGCATAGATACACGATTATCTAAAAGTGAAAGACCTGGACCAAAACATTGTGCAACGCGAGCAATACAAATAGGTACATTATATTCATGAAAGTAAGCACTACAGTAACATTCACAAATACGTTTACCTTCAGAATACGAACTTCTAACATCTAAATGATCAATATAACCTAAATCATCTTCAGTCATATTTTGATAATCTACTTGCTGAATACCATATTGTTCCATAGAGGATAAATATACGATTTTTTTAACTCTATTCTTTGTTGCATATTGCAAGACGTCTAATGTTGTACTAATGCTATCATTTAACGTTTCAACTGGCTGTGTAACAAAAAACTTAGATGTAGTAGGTGCTGCAGTGTGAAATATATAATCAACAGAATCATTACATGCAACAAGGCCATTAGTAATATAGACTAACTGTTCTGAATTCTTAAGGTTAGAGAACAAAGCCTCTGCCTTTTCTATATTTCTCACGGAACAAATAATATTAATATCTGTCCCATATTTCATATTACTAACTAAAAACAATCGGGTGAGCATAGATCCTATGAATCCGGTTGCCCCCGTTATCAAAATAGTTTTCCCTGAAAGTTTAGATAAGAAAATATGAATATCTTCAACAGTGCGTTCCAACTCATAAGATAAAACATCATTCATAAATACTAGCCCTCTACTGTTTTAAAATACTCATATGTTTTTATTAACCCATCGTGTAAATTATATTTTGCTGTAAATAAAAGCTCTTTTTCTGATTTATCAGTTGCCAAAACAGAATCTCTAATATCGCCTAATCTAGGCTTATCATAAACTACGTCTATATCTTTACCGCTAATATTTCTAAACTCATCAACTAACAAATTGACAGAACTTGAGATGCCAGTACTTACATTATAAATACCTGTAACCTGGTGTTGCATACCTAAAATATTAGCTTCAACTACATCATCCACATATATAAAGTCCCTTGTTTGTTTTCCATCACCGTAAATAATAATAGGAGAGCCTTGTACAATCGCTTTAGCAAAAATACTAATAACGCCCCCCTCTCCACCATTACCTTGTCGTGGACCAAACACATTAGAATAGCGATAACATATATATGGTAATCCAAAAGCTTCATGATAAATACGAAGATAATGTTCTGTAGTTAACTTTGTTAATCCATAAAATGAAGATGGATTTCCAATCATTTCCTCATTTAATGGTAATGTATCCAAATTACCATAAACCGCTGCAGAAGATGGCATCAAAAACTTTTTAACATCTAGTTTTACTGCTGTATTAAGTAAATTGATTAACCCCATCAAATTAATATCACAATCTAACATTGGGTCACGCATAGACGTGGAAACTTCAGTTTGTGCAGCCTCATGAAATATATAGTCTGGACGAAATTCTTCTAAGACAGAGTATAACTTTGGGTCTCTAATATCCAATTCTACGAATTGTGCTTTCGAATGAACAAATTCTTTGTTTCCTGTATATAAGTTATCAATAACCTGTACAGTATGACCATCCTCTATTAAACGATCAACTAAATGAGAGCCAATAAATCCAGCCCCACCAGTTACAGTTATTCTCATTATTATCCCCTTCTTATAGCCTACTTTTTATTAAATCAAGATAAAACCTTAATTCTTTGCTTCTAAAAAATAATATTCCCCATGCCGCTATTATAAAGATGCTATTACATACAACCCCCAGTAAAAGCCCAAACCAACCACTATCCAAAGCAATAAACTGTGATAAGAATTTACTGAAATAAACTAATACAAATGTAACTAGAGTATAACGGAAATAAAGTTTAAAATAACTAACCAAAGACCAACGTAATCCATATTTAAACAAAACATATGGTTCAACTATAAAAGGCATACAAATCGTGCTGATAAACATAGCCAATAACACGCCCCAAACATCAAAATATTGAACCAAAATAATGGAAGATCCTAAATTTATTAAGGCCTCTATTAAGGACATATATCGATTTTGCCAAAAGAGCCCCATGGCATCTTTAAATACTAAGACGCCTTTACGCATAAACATTAGATAGAAGTTGATAACCATCCAAAGTACTATACTTTCATCAAAACGATAGCTATTTCCTAGCCAGATGGTAATAAATGGATTTAACAAAAGGTACAAGTTACTACAGATAAAACAAGCCAAATAAGCTGTCATAAATTCTAATCTCTTGAAAATAACTAATTTATGAGCATCATCATGAGACTCATTCAAATTTCCTACAGATGCCTTTAGTGCATTAAATACTTGATCAGACAACTTATCGATACCATTAATAATCAAATAATAATTCGTATATAACGCAACAGCACTTAAACCTACAAATTTTGATAAAATAATATTTGATGTTCCAAAAACAGTAACACCACCAATTTTATGAAGTATTAAAGCCTTTATATTTCTAATAATACTTTGGTATATATCTTTATTTAAGGGCTGAATATTCTTTTCATTTAAGAACGAATATAAATGATCGGCTTTTCTAGCTATTAAAAAATTCTCAGAAAAGGTCATACATATACGTAGAATAATATATACCCAAAAACTATGAGTTAAAATGACTAAGGCAATTTGGAATAAACTCCCTATCAGTTGAGTAATCCCTCTGTAATAGTTAGCTATATATTGTTTTTGGTCAGCTATAAGCAAGCATTTTTTATAAGAGTAAAAATAACTAATACCCGTATCAACAACAAAGAGTAAAAAGAAAATATTTAAATATGCAATATTAGGAGGTACCTTTATAAGATGTTGAACAAAAGGCGATATACATAATCCTAAGAATAGAATAAGTGTACCAATATAAATATATGCTTTTTTAAATATTCTCATGATTGATTTTGCTGTTTCTAAATCATGATTAGCTAAAGGAGCATATAAACTAAATATAATAGCCGGACCAATGCCCAATTCAGTAAGAGATAATACAGTTAAAATATTATCAAATAAGCCATTTAAGCCTAAATATTCAATAGATAAATAATATAGTAATACAAAACGGATAATAAACTGTAATACCATATTAAATCCATATACAATTAACGTGGAATTTATGTTCTTAATTGCACTAACTGTCCGCATAATATCAGCCTATAATCCCATGATATTGAGGCTATTTTTTACTTCTAAATAAGCCTTAAATGTATAAAAATCAATAGGTGTTGTAATCTTAATATTCTCAGCTGGTCCTATTACTGTAAACAGTTCAGCCCCATAAAACTGCATCATAGATGCCGAATCTATGAACTCCAAGTTTTCAGATCTTGCTTTTTCATGTGCCTTATAAATATCTTTTAAATAGAAGCATTGTGGCGCTTTAGCAAGTAAACATTCATCTCGAGAAAGTATTTTCCCTACATGAGAAAGCTCATTATCTTTTAAAACAATAGTTTCTATAGCTTGTGAAACAGTAATGGCATTACCATATGTTTTTGTGGACGATATACACGTATTAATTAGCTCATTAGAGATAATAGGTCTAACCCCATCATGTAATAAAACTATACTATCTTCATCATATAGTCTTGAAGACTCTTGAATTCCAAGATAAATCGACTCCTGTCCTGTTTTTCCACCTGGAATAATCGATTTGACTTTGTCCAAACTATACTTTTGTACTAATTTACTAACCTCTTCAATAATAGACTCTAATACTACTAAAACAATTCCATCAATATTATTATTATTTTGAAAGTGTTCTAGCGTATACACTAATATTGGTTTCCCATTAACTTCTAGCAATTGTTTCGGTGTGCCAGTAGAACTCATGCGTTGTCCAGTTCCTCCAGCAAAAATAATACCTATATTCATGCTATACCCCTATACATTAAATCTCATATGCTCTAATACTTGATATTTTACGTTTACCTTCTGGTGGTATTTCCATATAGTTACGACCATATAAATTACTTAAATATGTATCGTAACATGAAAAAACCTCTAATTTTAAATCTCTAAACTCTATAGGGACACGTTTTTCAAAAGCATCCTTTACCATACATTCAGCTTCACCATAAACGCCACCAGTAATAGCGCCTACATGATCAGAAGTATTATAATCATACTGTTTTGCTAATTGATCTAATTTATGAGCCCAATATTTATATCCCACACATTTAGCAAAAATAATTAATATAGACTTGATAAATGCTCTAGTAAATGATTTACCATGTCCTAATTTAGCATCACACAGTTCAAGCATCTTACTATAAATTTTACGTTTTTTATAGATACTAATAACTTCATTTTTATCATTTGGCAATCCATCAACAGGCATAATATCCATAAATAAAAACTGATTAGCATTACTGTACTCATCTTCAATCCTGATATCAAGCTTTTCTAATCGTGCAAAAGGATATTTTGAGTTATTACGCTCAATGGATCTAAGCAGGTAATCGCTATTTAAAACCATTGGAAATATAGTAATTAATTTTTCATAATCTGGCCGACTTAAACAAATGTCTATATCATCATCCCAAGGAATAAAACCTTTATGCCTAATGGCCCCTAATAATGATCCTCCTGATAACGAATATTTAATATCATTCTCTTTACAAAAGGAATCAAACTCTTTAAGCATTATATATAAATGATCTTGAATTTCAGATATAGTCAACATTATAAAAATCCCCTAATTTTCAAACCATACTAACTTCATTTGTCGTATAAATTCATCTTCTGACCAGTCTTCAATGCCGAATCTAGGTATAGAAAATGGATTAGTATTAGAATGAAGCTGTGCTCTTTTAGTACTAACTGAATATGTGAATCCTAGATCTTGAACAATTTGTTCTGTCACTTGATCAAAACTTTCTTTATGACCAAAAGGATACGCAAAAATATCTATATCCGTGTGTAACAAATTTTCTAAAAAAAGCTTAGAAGATTGTATTTCATGTATTTGTTCTTCTCTACTAATTTGTTTCAACGCTGGATGGTGTATAGTATGCGCTCCTAATGTAATTAACTGACTTTGATATAATTCTATTAACTCCGATGAAGTCATAGTCCTATTATTAGGGTTAACCTTCAATCCATAAGATTCATACCATCTGTCTAATATCATATCTCTTTCATTAGGATGTAGAGAAAAAAGCATATGGTGTAACGTATAAAAACTATGTAATCTCTTTTTATCATCAGATACATCAAATACATGTCTTTGATTTAATATATCTAACTCAATTAATTCTCTTAAATTTTTATTTTCGAATAAAACAGTTTCTAATTGATCCCACCAAAACTCTTTACCAGTATCTACACCGCCAGATGTTATAAAAATCGTCGCTGGAACTTGATATTTTTTTAAAATTGGAAAGGCATATTTGTAATTATCATAATATCCATCGTCAAAGGTAATAATAACAGATGGTTCCTTTATATCATTGCGTTTTAAATCATTAAAAGTTATTACATTGTAGTGATTTTTTAAGACGTGAATATGTCTTTCAAAATTATCAGGAGTTACATTAATATTAAATAAATCACGATTCAAATAATTAACTCTATGATAAAGTAAAACAACTACTGGCTTATTAAAAATATTATGGATTAAATTGATTGGAGCCAACCTTTTTCTATAGATAGATCGAATCCACGGTAGATTTTCTTTTATATAATCTTTAAAACTCATTGTTTTCCCTTGTATATATTTTCAATCTTCTTTATAGCAACACAGGAATCATAACCTAGTTCTTTAATTCTAGATCTATAATCAATATATTTATTCTTACCAAATTTAGACATAATCTCATAAGCCCATTGTTCAGGATTATCAATTGGTAAAGCCATACATAAATCAGTTAACACAACCTCTTGTGTAATCGTATCAGATACTAATATTGGTATGCCTAATGCTTGTGACTCAATAGCAATTAGCGGTAGCCCTTCAAATAATGATGGTAATATCATAATATCTATAGCTTGCATAACCTCAACAGTATTATTTACATACCCCATAAAAATAACCTTGTCAGATATAGCTGCTGATTTTACAAGACTTTCAATCTTATGACGTTCTACACCATCCCCCAATAGAAATAAATAACTATTAGGATTTTGTTTTAATACCTCTTTAAATATATCAATAATAAAAGGGTGATTTTTAACAGGTGTAAAACGACCAATATGTCCTACTACCAATGCATCCTTAGGAATGTTGAATTTTTGTCTAACCTCCAAACCTAGATTTATATTTCTATCATATAAATCCAAATCAATAGCATTATGTAATAAATAATATGAATCACTATCTATACAAGTTCTAGGAAACATCCATTCTGATGCCTTAGTTGAGCAACCTATATACTTATCAACCAAATAAGGTAATAAAAATCTTCCAACCTTATGTAATCCTGTCTTTAGAAAGCGTACGATTTTTCGATTATCATCTATACTAGAGCTATGCGCATGTAGAATAATAGTTTTAAATCCAGCTAATTTAGCAATCAAAATAGGAATAATATTGACATAAGATTGATGAAAATGAATGATATCTTTTCCTTCAGAAAGTAGGCACTTCATTTTTTTATAAAACTGAATAATATAATACGGTCTACTAACCGTCTCTACCTTATAATTTACATCAAAATTTTGAGGATCATCATAACTCAGTAATGTTAATTCAAATTCTTTTTTATCAATCATTCTATATAATTGAAGAACATAAGATGTTAAACCTCCCATATCTTTATCTATAGGAAGTTCTATTACCTTTATCATAGTCAGTATATTATCTCCCAAATAATTTACGTTTTAAAAATAATCCACCTTTTTTAATCCAATTTTGAGGTTCCATAAAAGATACATTTTGTTCTTTATAGCTAATATTATTAGCTTCAATCCATACATCAAGCAAGATTTCGCTAACAAAACCATAGATACGTGCTTCATACGTATCATAATCAGAAATATCAACACGTTTTTCGATTTCTTCTAAGATGGAAAACATCCATTCACAGTATTGATCAAATAAATCTCTACGCATAACGAACATGTTGAACATATGAGCCCAAGTGCGATTGCATACCTTTGTGAAAGCAGTACTATATTCGGGATATTTTTCAGCGATGATTTGCTCTGCCGCATCTAGTCCTGAGCTATGGTGGGCATTATTATAGTGAGAACGATTGGACTCAATATAATATTTACGCTTATCTGCTACTACTACAGGATATTGTGAAAGCAGTTTCTCCCATTCTGCTCCCGTTAAAATTTGATTCTTTTTGCCCTCCACAGAGCGTACCTCTTTACGTGTAAAGTAACGTCTGTAGTGAACGAGACCAATATAATCTGCATCAAGATTTTTCCACGCCCAATAGAGGCCCGTCAATTCACAGTAATTAGCATTCTTTGAAGATATATTATCTCCTGTATGATCCCCTGTATAACCAATATCAACCTTACCTTCTCGCCCTACATGAATCGGCATATAAACAGAATCTTCAGGCATCCAATATTGTTTATGTGTTGCTACTAAAATCTTAATATTCACTAATTTCATCCACCTTATTGCGATATGAATTTCTCGTATATACTAATGCATAACCAAACCCTAATAATATCCAAAAATAATATAGCTCATTTAAAGTCGTTCCTATCCCTGTCAACAAAGACTCTATATAAGCAATTGTAAAAAATATAATATATATATCTTTTGGATTTTTAAATACATAAATAAGCAATCTAACTAGTAAGAATACAATAGGTCCCATAAACAATAAAAAACTTATGATCCCTGTTTCCGATAAACGAGAGGTATATTCTCCCAACATTGGAATAGAAATATTAATAAGGCCTTTATTTTTAATATTTTCAATCCACATTTTTACTTCCGCACCATTTAACGTATCTTCATCTAAATGATTCAAAACATATGGGGTACGTAATCCTTGCCCAATTCCTAATAATGGATTTTCCTTGAAAATATCTAAGTCAGCTTTCATAACACCATATCTTTGATTATTACTTCTCCTGTCTTTTTTAGATAGTGAAGAAATATTATTTTCCCCATAAGATTTAATTTCATTTGCAACCTGCTGAGTTGATATATTTTTAACTATTGTACTAGTTGTACTTTTATTAGAAGTATCTTGTACATAAAGAACATTAGATGTATATACTATATTTCCTATAAAAGCTAAAAGACCTATTAAAGTTACAAGAACTGTATGTACTACAAATTTTTTGTTTCTAAACTGAATACAAAGTGCCACTACAAGCAATATATGATCTATTATCAATAAAACAGTTGCCGTTCTACTATTTGCCAATAAAGTAATCATTTCTAAAAGTAATAAAAGAATGGAGGAAAAGATTAGCAATTTCTTATTCTTAGATGAAAAAATAACATTCCATATAAAAGGAATTGTAATAACAGTATAAATACCTAGAAAGGACGGCTCTGGAAAAAGAGAGCGAATTTGAAATTCAGACCAAAATAATGGTGGCCACCATGTATTATTAATCTCAATAGCATGAACAATAGGTCTTATGTATGTTAATAATGAAAGTGCCCATTGTTGTTTACCAAAATAAAATAGTTCAATAACACCAAAAATAACAACTAGACTAGCAGAAATTAATGAACCCTTACTTACTATTTTTGTAATTGTTTCAGAGCGATTTTTATACCAATAGAAAATCAAATAAGAAAATCCAAATGTAAAAATAAGTTGAGTCAAGGAATTCTTTAGAACTCTAAAGCTAAAATGAATGACTGATAAAGTATATTCACTCGCAGTTTCATTAAATATCAATTGAATTATGGCTTCCAATTTATGATTTATATAATTAGTGCCAGGAACTAAATCATAGTAAGGGAAATTAATCAAACCATAAATTAAAGATCCAGTAATACTTAAACCTAAAAGAGCTATATATAATATTTCTTTCCGATATAAATGATAGTGACGTAGACTATGTCTTTTTAGCCATACACTATACACTAAACAAATAAATAATGTATAAAATGATGCTTTTGCTGAAAACTCGCCACCTAAAAAACCTATTCGTAAAGACATGGGGATTACAGGGAATATTACAAATATAAAACTTAATCCTATTAAACTATCAATATATTTATTACTAGACATATACTCTCATCCTACTACTCTCATCTTATGATTTCAATTATATTAACTTGGAATTACCAAAGAAAGAGGGGCTATAAAAATATGCATTAAATCAACTAAATTAAAATGATTACTCATTTAGATAATCTCATACAATGCTGCATAATATTTAGATAACTAAAATACAATTGCGATTAACATGACCAACAACATCTAAAAATATAGTAGCCTCCTTTAGTGAATCTATCCACTCAATCCTCATTCCTGAAACTCCTTATTACATAATGCTAAAGCACTAGCAATAACCTTATCCATATCGTAATATTTATATTCACCTAAACGACCACCAAATATTACATTGGAAATCGCTTCGGCCTTTTTAACATATCTAGAATATAGCTCTAAATTCTTTACGTCATTTACCGGATAATACGCTTCCTCGCCGATTTTCCAGTCCTTTGGATATTCTTTTGTTACATACGTAACGGGCTGTGTACCAAATTCAAAATGCTTATGTTCAATGGTACGAGTATACGGAATTTCACCTTCCGTATAGTTCACCACCGCAACACCTTGATGATTTTCCTCTTCGAGACGCTCAGTTTCAAAGTGAAGACCACGATACTCTAATATCCCTTCAGAATAACCAAAATATTCATCTATAGGGCCAGTGTAGATAATTCTATCTGCCAAAGCTTCGTATTCATCGCGATGTTTGAGGAAGTCTATGCCAAGACGCACTTCAATACCTTCTAACATGCGTTCAATCATCTTGGTATAGCCACCCATAGGAATACCTTGGAAACGGTCATTAAAGTAATTGTTATCGTATGTGTAACGCACTGGCAAGCGTTTAATGATAAAAGCTGGTAGCTCTGTACATTTACGACCCCATTGTTTTTCCGTATACCCTTTGATAAGCTTTTCGTAAATATCAGTACCTACGAGGCTGATGGCTTGCTCCTCCAAATTCTTAGGTTCCCCTGAGATGGCAGCTCGTTGTTTAGTAATAATATCTTGTGCCTCTTTTGGAGTTCGAATATTCCACATTTTAGAAAACGTGTTCATATTAAACGGTAAATTGTACATCTCTCCCTTATAATTTGCCACAGGGCTATTTACATAGTGATTAAATTCTGCAAATTGATTGACATAATCCCACACATGTTTCAAGGATGTATGGAAGATATGAGCACCATAGACGTGGATATTGATATCATCTTTGCTTTCACAATATAGATTACCTGCTATGTGATTGCGTCGGTCGATGACAAGTACAGATTTACCACGCTTGTGCGCTTCATGGGCAAATACTGCACCAAATGGGCCCGCCCCTACTACTAAATAGTCAAATTTTTTATTCATATATATATCCTTATTTTTTCATTCCAAGACATAGTAATCGTGAATAATGATTTTTTCTTAAGATATAACCTATCAAAATAGATAGAGTTGTAGATGCTAAGAAGCAAACAATAAAGGCTTCATAATACAATCCTAGCTTAGACCAAAGTACAATTCTAAATGGGATTTTAACAATATCACTAAAGATATATATATCCATTGAAACAGTACCTAAAAAGACTAAAAGTGTTTTATATAGACTAACTTTAGATTGAATTTGATCAGCAATATAATGTGTAATATTAATTCCCGAAACCGCTGTTATAAGAGTAACTATTTTAAAAGCATTCATATCATGAAGTAATGCATAGTTACCTACAATAAAAATCACCATAGATATAAGTGCTATTACTGTAGATTTCATATGATCCAATAGCATATATTTCTTTATATATAAGCCTAGGATATAGAAAAACTGATAATACAATATCTTTGATATCATAGATACAGAAAAGATATTTAATACATCAGAAAAGATTCCAACTATAAAAGATATTAATAATAAACCAAAATTTACACGCTTAACAAAAAAGGCAATGAGGATTGAAATAAAGAACAGACAATATAAAAACCAAAGTTCTCCATCCGGATTAATACCAATAAATATTTTCCATATATCCTGCGCATTTATTTGTTGATTTGCAAATTTTGATAAAGCTAATTTGAAAGGAAAATATAGTATTCCAATTGTAAAATATGGAACCATCAAACGTATGCTTTTATCTTTTATAAAATTCTGAAAGCCTTCTTTCAAAGGTATATGCATAAAATAGCCAGCCACAAAGAAAAAAACTGGCATATGGAAACTGTAAATTATCGTTCGCATCAAATATAAAGGATAACTAGCAATTCCACTAGAACTTGCTTGATCCGGTACAGAATGGCCCAAAACAACAAGTAAAATTGCAATTCCCTTCATAATATCAAAACTAGTATCCCTCATAATAACGATTAATAGGCCCCTTTCGATTTAGCAACAGCCAATACAGTTTTCAACAGATATACAATATCGATCCACACAGACCAGTTGTGAACATACCAAGAGTCCATTAACACTCGTTCTTCATAGGTGGTATCACTGCGACCACTTACCTGCCAAACACCAGTAATCCCTGGTGGTACAAGGTAAAAGTCATTTATATAATCGCCGTATTTTACAATTTCATCTCGAACAATAGGTCTTGGACCTACGAGGCTCATGTCTCCAACTAGAACATTCCATAACTGCGGCAATTCATCAAGACTTGTTTTTCGAAGGAATTTTCCGATTTTTGTAACGCGAGGATCTTCTTTCAATTTAAAATCTCGCTCCCATTCTTCACGAGCAGCTGGGTTATCTTTTAGATATTGCTCCAAAGCCTCTTGCGCATTTGGTACCATAGATCGGAATTTGTAACAAGAAAATGATTTCCCTCCTTGACCAACACGTTTATGACCAAATACGATAGGTCCTGGAGAATCCAAGTAAATCAATATAGCAATGATAGCGAGAATTGGTAAGATCAAAATACCGCCACATACGGTAGCTACAATATCAAAAATACGTTTAAAAATACGATTAGACTTGCGCGCTAGGTTATTTTGTACACGCAATATGACGGCTTGTTCTTCCATCATGCCACGAGCACTGATATTACTAGTAGGTAAACCAAATAATTCAGGTACAAATGCTACTCGTTTTACCAATAATTGTAATTGATTAATCAAAGATACTAATCTTTTAGACTCAAGTCCGGGAGCACAAATCAGTACAGTTTGAACGCCTGTATCTTTAATAACGCTTTCTACATCTTTAAAGGCTCCAAGGCATGGATATTCTTTAGCGATGGATGATGATTTAGGATTATCATCTACATAACCAATAATCTTATAGGTAGTAATCGGCATACGCTCTAATGATCTCTGTACAAGTTCCGCTGTCTTTCCCGCCCCAACGAGAAGAATCGGAATTGTTAAATATCCTGTTTTTGAAAGTATTTTTCCTACAATAAAACGCTCGCTAAAGATAAATACGAGCATACATATATAAGCAAAGGCAACAAATAAACGAGACACATCATTAATGACATGTCCTGTGTACATGAGAACAATAGATACAACAACACCGATCGTAATGCTACGGAATAAATTTTTCATCGTATCCCAATAAGGTGTTACCACAGAATAGGCATTATTAAGCAATAATATAGTTAAAAATACGATAGGTACAACACCATATACGTAAATTTCTTCTACCTTAAAATTTGAACTTACCGGTAAAATTGATAAGTTTAAACGCAAATAATAGGCTGCTAATGTTCCCAAAACAATAGCTATATAATCTGCTATAAGCACTATGAGCTTACTAATAAATAACTTTTTATTATTGTTATTACAGATAGAACTATTCATACTAATACCCCAAATTATAAGAAAAGGTTGTTTTCTCAATCTCAAAATATTAAGAAAACAACCTCTCTATCATACGAATACAATGTACCAATATTTACATATATTGTATCATATTTAAATATGTAAAACTATAAAAAAACATAGATTTCACCTATCTTTTATGTAGTTATTTATTCTTTAAGTCTATTTGAATCCTACTTAATTGTCTATTAAATGGTAGTTAAATGCTTTCCAATACAGATATACGATTCTCAATTATCCCGCAATTGAAGCATCGTAGCTAACATAAAATACATAATGCGCATTCCTGATGAATTATCTAAAGTATACTCCACTTGGCCAAATACAAATACATAACAAATAACAGCAATCATAGCACAGAGACTATAAGGATCTCGCTTCTTAAACCAAACCACAAAATTATCAACAATAATAGATCCATAAAAGATAAGAACCCCTAATAGACCTAACAGACCTACTTCACCAAGAAGTTGAATAAAATTATTGTGTGCATGATATAAATGTTGATTTTCCGTTGGTAATCGATAGGATGCTTCATATATAGTACGCCATTGACCTATACCTACACCTGTCACAGGATGGTCTTTAAACATATTAATAGACGATGTCCACACATCAAAGCGGCCTAGGTTGGAACCATCTGTAGTCGTATTCGTAATGGACTCAAACCTAGCTACATATTGTGGTTGTGTACTAAATCCCCATACGACTCCACCTAATGCAGCAAGAACAACGACTACATAAATGAATCGTTTTAGTATATATGGCAAGGATACGATAGGCACCATAATCATACTAAAAAGCCAAGATCCTCTACTTTGATTGCCATACATACCAAAGCCAACACAACCTAATGCCCATAAAGCGGATGCTTTCACATAGTTAGGAAAGGCCGAATCTAATAAAATAACGCAAAAAATAGGCCCTAGCATAACCATGAGGCCTGCTATGGTCAACACGCTGCTACCAAATCCCCATCCTCTATCGGTCATTCCTGAAACATGTTGATAAAAGGCTACTAAATTATCGATACCAAAATCCACAAAAAATACGACAAGCATCGTAAATAATGTTTTCTTATCACGAATACATAGGGCGATAACAAAAAATACAGGAATCCGCCACAACCAAACATTGATAAATTCAGGTAATCCTACAGCTATATTGTTTGTTAATACTGCGGAAGGCAATAACAATAACAACATTAGAGCAAACATTTTACTATATTTTTTAACATAGGACGGAACATATAAGTCATGCCTATGTTTCCAAATATAGAAAATACTTAACAAAATAGCAATAACATAAAATACTTGACCAGCCGCCATGGATAGCCTTGTAAAGCATGCCATCAACGTAATCATAATGGCAATCCATGATTCTAATCTTACACTTGATAATACCCCCATATTAATTCTCCCTTACATATAAACTACAAACCTTACATAGTACCCCTTATACATGTATGATGGATTTAATTAATGCACGGTGACTGTAGTCCTCATTTGCATCTATTAACCCCTGATTATATTGCTCTTTATGATGCTGTAAATTCTCTACAAACTCTTGAATCCCCTGTCTGATGGAATGTACATCATCTAAATTTAAAAATTCCCCAATAGAATACTGTTCTAATACCTCTGGATTGATCTCTGGAGATATAAGAACAGGCTTGTGAAAGCCAATAGCAGTGAACAACATAGCTGCCCAGTGATAGCGATATCGCTCTGCTCCATACGGCAATAATAAAGCATCTACACTCAATAAGGCTGTATCCCAGTCTTTTCCAATCAGACTGGCATGAATGAACTTAATATTATTATACTGGCTATATTTCTTGATAATAGACTCAAATAAAGCCCCATCTTCAGGCTTTACCGTTGCCCCTTGAACGACGAGTTGTACCGAGTCATCATAATTAAGCGATACAAAGGCATCTATAAAGCGCTCAATATTTTTCTCTTTTCTAAACTGACCAAAGAAACCTAATTTTATCGGTTTATTTGCTGATATAGAGGTTTCCAAATTAGCACCTATACAAGTTGTAGAATTCGGAACTTTTTGGTCTTCTATATTAACATTATCTTGCGTATCACTATTCTTCTGTTCTCCACTCAATTCACTAGATGGCAAGAACACAGGAGGCAAGATTTTACGAACTCTCGGTAAATCAGGTCGCAACATATCATCGCGCAAAGAGATAACATCGAGGTACACGTTTCTATACGCATTAGCACGATGAGCTTGCTTAATAAAGCGATCCATTTCTCCCTTGCCAATGCCATGAAAGATAACATGTACTACTGCCTTACTGTCCTTTAACGGCGTGTCTAACAAAGCTTTAATATAGCGATATGTCCCCGTAGGAATGATTAAAGCATCTATATTATATTCTTTAATTTTTTCTGCTGCTGATGTGAACCAACTACGGCGACGGCGTTCTCGTAAAATGGATAAAAACGGCTTCTTCCACTTAGACGCTCCCGCATAGGTCACTACCTCTCCACCTTCCAAGTACACTATATCTACTCCATAATCTACTTTAAATGGAAAGTTTTGCGGTACTAATAGTACTGGCTCATGACCTTGACGCTTTAATTCGTTGATGAGAATACGATCAAATTCCACCTCATGACCAGCAGGCATGACAATACTTTCTAAAATTGCTACGCGCATAGCACACCTCTAGGCCTTTACGTACGGTTTTATGTTTTCTTGAATCATAGCCTCATACTCATCTAAAAGAGCATAACGATTGCGATATTGGCTACGTTTTTGTGATTTAATCTCTTCCATAGGTTTGCGTTCTTCTTCAAGTGGAATAGTAAAGTAATTTGGATCAGATTCCAATACGGTACCGCCGATATCCTCCCACAAGGTATCTAATATAGCCACCTTTGATTTATTGCCGCGCACCATATGTGAATTTGCATAGAAGCCTTCATCAGATACGGCAAGTATGGATTCTACTTGCGCAGCATGAGCGATTTCACGAATCAAGAAGGTAATGAAGTTCTTCGGACGGTAACCATACATCTTTTTCGTAATCTTCTTAGCTCGCTCAAGACCATCTTTATAACCTTGAATAGTACCGATAACAAGAGTTCTCTCTCCGTTATGGCCTTTAGCAAAGCGAATATTTGAATGGTATACGCCCTTATCTTCGAGCAAGAGCATAACCGTCAAGAAGCCTTCCTTACGTTGTCCCGGCTCGTAATATAGATGAGCAGACATATCGAGCTCATCGGAACTCCAAAGGGTAATACCCCGTTTTTTATCGAAATAATCAAACTCCGCTTCGTCTACATACATGAGCTGAATCGCTTCATCCGTAAACACCTCTTGTAATATGGTAAAATGCTGACGAAGTGCCTCCAAACGCCATTGTGGCGTAGAGTTTTTAATCAAAAACATACGACTCATCAATTCATAGAGACTAGGATGTTTTTCCAACAGCTTTGGATCTGGAGTATAAGATTTAAAGAAGTTTTCAAATTCCGTAACCGTTGAGTCATGACGACAAGAGCGCATTGTATGTAAGAAGGTTCGTCTCGTTTCACGCCATGTGCGCTTGCCATATATAGTACGGCCTATATGCCAATGTTTTCCAAAATTGCCTAACATAATGCTCCCTCTATTACAATTTACCCTTGGATTTTAGTAAATAGTAAAACTTTACGTATTTAGTCATCGTGTAAAAGTAGTGATTAACGGACAAAATAAAGCCCATCTTCCCATCGAGAATACCGCCTTGTAAGAAGTACACCTTGATGAAAGCCCAGGTAGGACGCAGAATTATATCCTTGATAAAAGAACAGCTTTTACCATTATCACGATATTTTTCAGCAGATAATGTGGTATAATTGTTGAATTTATTGAAATATTGATGCCAATTATCGTAGGTATAATGGTACATCGGATGTTGTAATTTTTCTGTTGGATATGGCGTAATAATCGCAGGATGCACGTAGCCTTCTACATAACTACCCTCTTTAGGCATGAGGCGAAGCACATAGTCTGGACGCAATACACCATGTGTAGCGTGGTTATGATGGAATTTATTGCGCCGTTGAATCCAATACGCTTTATTAGGTTCGTTTACAACGATAGCTTGAATTTCTTTCGCTAGAGGCTCAGAAATGCGCTCATCCGCATCAAGGAATAAAATCCAATCAGATTTCGCTTGTTCAATGCCAAAGGTTTGTTGTGCACCCCAATCGCCATTCATGGCGTGTTGCACAACACGAGCACCCATTTCTTCAGCAATTTTTGCAGTATCATCGGTACTGAAATCATCGATAACTAAAACTTCATTGGCAAACTGCACAGACTCAATGCAGTCATGAATATTGTGTTCTTCATTTCTCGCTAAGATTATTACAGATACAGTTGCCATAGTTTCACCTTTCAATTACGAACGTACTTGTTTTGCTAAGTACGATAAACGAGCACCTATTTTATGAATCCAATCGGCACGGCCAAAGGACCATAAAAAGAGCTTATATTTAGAATTTAATAGCTTGTAGGATGCATCATTACGATAAGTTTCAATCATTTTTTTGCACTTATCGTAATACACTTGATTACCCGTTGGCTTTGCATAGTAAGCCGTTAAACAGGATAATACGGCTTTCATCAATAAACTATTGCAATCATCAACATATGGTAATTGATGATCTATAGCATATTGCAAGCGTTCCTCGTAACCGAGCACAAAATCCCATCGAGATTTAGCATCAAAAGAAGTTTGAGTAGTTGAATTAGGATTAAGTCGATAATAATACAAACAGCGATTAATATGACCCACCCGTTTTGTATTAGCGATAAATAAATAAGATACAGCAGAATCTTCAAATTTTCGGCCTACAGGGAAACGCACATCGCTGATAACTCTTCGCTTATACAATTGACTCCATACAGCAACAAAACAATCGTACATAGCCATTTTTAGCGCTTCATCTCGATTAAAAATTTCTAATGACCCGTCATTGCACCCTTCGATATTGGTGTCACCATTATTTCTGAAAGCAGTGCATTCTATGATATCTAAATCATGTTCTGCCATGAGCTTTAACATATCTTCATACATAGTAGGTGCAATGTAATCATCTGAGTCTACAAAGCCAATATAGTCACCATTAGCCGATTCTATCCCCGTATTACGAGCAGCACTAACTCCAGCATTCTCTTTGTGAATGACCTGTATTCGCTCATCATAGGCTGCATACTTATCGCAAATATCACCACTAGCATCTGTAGAACCATCATTTACTAAAATGATTTCCAAATTCATATACGTTTGGTTTTGAATGGACTCAATACATTCTGCAACATAAGATTCCACATTATAGACGGGTACAATGACCGAAATTAACTCCATTCCATGCTCCTCTTAAACATGCACTAGCCAAATTAGTTTCTACAAATTCTTAAACTCATATAGCTTGTTCTAACTATATCATTAGATAAATATCCCTTATTTAATGTTATTTCCATGTTTAATACGCCACGCCGCAAGTTCGCGCATGTTTTTAATCATATCGCCATAGGATTGAGGCATGCTCGCACTTTGTTCTAACACTTTGCCATTTTTATCGAGATATAGTCTATGATTAAATACAAATTTCTCTTGTGTAAACAAACTTGGTACCATCGCTTCATAGGTTTGACCTGGTCGGCCTATTAATTCCGCCAAGGTTGGAATGATTTGAATGCTCATGCCGAACGCATTAGGCGCAAGCCAATCTTTATGAATGCCGCGACCATAAAAAATAATAGGAATAGTAGATGCCACATTAGGGCCTACTTCACGAGCAAAGTTAAAGCGTTCGCTATGGTCACCTGTAATGACGAAGAGTGCAGAAGGATCTGCTATTTCTTCGCGAGCGATAAAATCACCCATTACGTGGTCTGCGTACCAAATATGGCCCATTTCGTTCAATTGCTTATCGTTTTCTTCGATAGAATCTGGCAAATGACCTTTTACCTTATTCACATCGTAGCCTTCCTTAGCGACATTGATGCTATACGGTGGATGATTAGAAGTAGTCATGATAACATTGAGAATTTTTTCCCCTCTATGTTGATCCATGTAGGCAGAAATAGCTTTAAATAAATATTTATCGCCTACACCCCAAGCGTTGCCGTCTTCGCTTGGCATTTCTGAAGCATCGTGGAATTCATCGAAGCCTTGAGATAAAGCAAAGTTCTTAACGTTTTGCCAAGTACTAAAGCCACCATACCAAAATACAGTCTTGTAGCCTAGCTTTTTCATAACAGGACCAATACCTAAACCATAAGGCTCTTTGAAACTTTCACCTTCATAGTTAGGATATAACCCTGTGTCAGGCATCCCCGTCAACAAACCATTGATGGCCGGCATCGTGCCTGTACCTTGGGCGAGGGCTAGCTGTGTGCTCATCGCTTGAGGGCTGGCAGCGTATTTACGACCTTGTTCAACGAGGTACGCACCAGGCTCGTTATATTCAGCGAGAAACGGCCACAAGCCATAGGATTCTCCAAGAACGAGGTTTATGGACTGCGGTTGATCCGCTAATCGTTGTGTCGTAATGGTTCTCGTAAAAGAGCCGTCAAAATTTGTACCGTTAAACTTACCACCAACGGCAGTGATTTTTTCGTTTAGTTCTTGAGGCGTTAAGTTAATAACCTCAAGCTCAGCCGTCCGTTTAGCAATGCTTTTAACACGATAGAGAGCCTGCACATCGTCGAGGATATTTTCATTCAACAGATTGGAGCTGAGGCGAGCCGCACTTTCCCAGTTGATGGAGTTCGTATAGCTGAAAGCACCGCCAAATCTAAAGAATAGACCTAGTACGCCAATAGCGACAGTCAACCCAATGCCCGTCATCCATTGTGTTTTCTTTGTCTTAGGATACCAAGTAGTACAAAGTCGTTGATTATCTGCATAGTCACTATTTCTTAGACTATCCGCATCATCACCATTCCTTAGATCATCAGCATAGTCACTATATTTCTTTGCACCCCATCCTAAGAAACGAACGAGGAACCAACAAAGAGCTGCGCTCAATACAACGGCCCCAATGATGTACATGAGGGCATTATATTCGTTGATTGCTGTATTTACAATGGCGCCGATATCATCGTTTTTGCCATTGATGAGCATCGCATTATAAGAGGAATTGAAGATTTTATAGAACGGAATGCGTCCCAGAAATAGGAATGTCAACAGTATAGTCGCAATGGAATAGAGGACCTGTTTAATGCGCAATGACGGCCATTTGGGTACAAAGGTATGCACCAACGTACCCCCTAAAAAGCCCAGTAAACACAAAGAACCGACGGTCTTGAGACTCAATCTAAAGCCTAGCCATAAGGACGTGAGGATATTCTCCATCGTCACGGAAGCTAGTTGTGATTGAAATACTGCAAGAAACACGATTCTAAATGCAGTCAACAAAGCAGAGAAAAAGATAAATACCTTAATCTCTGTTCGTATACCTTCAAATAATCGCTGCCATCGATTCATCATTAACCCCTAACTGTTGTATCCTATAACTCTAATTATTAACCTAACACTAAACTTAACTATCAGCCTAACTGATAACCTAACTAGTATGTTAGAAAAATAACTATATTGTTACATGCATAACAAAACTACCTAACTATACTGCCTAAATGATTAATAAAATATCATAAACTACATATATATGGTACACATATTCTACGTAATATGTTACGTAATATTCTAGTAATTACATAACTATCAATTATCTTGGATATTTCTTACATTTAGGCCCTTTACATCGTTTGCATTTACCGCATCCACGGTCGATAGTCTCAGCACCTGCTGATTTTTTCGCACTAGCACTCTCCTTGGCCATCTTTTCAGAGACCTTACTATTCCATACGGAAACTATCGATTCTGCTTTTTTGCGGATTCATCTTTTTTGGATTTTTGATCCTTTTTCTTGTCTTTCTTCTTATCTTTTTTCTTGAAAGTATCCGCTAAGAAGACTGTTTTTAACTTATCGTTTAAGATTTTAAGCTTCTTTTCAGCCTTGTCTTTCTTTTTCTTTAACTTTTCTTCGGCTTTATAAAGCTTATCTTCTTTATGCTTCTTGTGTTTTTTATCTTTCTTATCTTCTTTAGACTTCTTATCTTTCTTAGATTTCTTCTCTTCCTTGGATTTTTTATCGTCCTTAGATTTCTTGTCCTCAGAACCGTTGATACGCGCCCATTCATCGTCAACGCGTTTTAATTTCTTTTTAAGAAGCTTTTCCATCTTCTTATTTGTTTTATCAGATTCTAAACCGGCTTTACCAAATAACAAAGCATTCACCGCCGTGTATGGATCGATAGACGACATATCCTCATCATCCACTTTAGCTTCCTCTGATTTCTTATCTTTCGAAAATTCATCAAGACTATCTACATTTAACTCTTCATTTTCATCTAAATGATGAATTGCTAAGCTTTCAACGCCTTCTAATGGTTTTACATCAAGGTGCTCAATCGCAGTATCTTCAAAATCTGCCATTTCCTTACCGGAGCTTTCACCAAAACCAGTAAAGAGACCACCTATAGATTTTAATTCATTCAATTTAATATGATTCATACCCACCGTAGAATCATGATGCACAGGAACGTCAGATAATTGTATCTGTTCCATAGCATATGCATCATCACTGTGACTAGCACCCTTGCCAAGTCCAGATGTATTAGAAATGACAATATCTTCCTTATCGTCACCTAGCACATCGCCAAATAAATCTTCTTCTAAAGATTCGTAAGAATGCAATAAGGCCATACGTTTTTGAACATCTTCAATTTGATTCCACAAATCAACGAGAGAAGATGTATAATACACCCGTTCCTTTACCTCTAAATAAGCTTGGTAAACGATAGCCAATTCGGACTCATTAAGGCCTTCCTCTGCACCAATTTCTTCAATCATTTGTTGAATCTGTTGATCTCGGTCATATCGTTTAATTAAAGCTTTACGAATGCGTTCAATCAACATTGTATCGATGAGTTCCATATGCACCTCCTGTATTCAATACACTCAGTCCTATCCGCTACATTAGCGTATACGAATCAATGTATAGAACCATAAAAATAAATTAATTTTATAATCTCTAATATATTATTATAGCAGAATTTATCTGCTTTTTCCTTAATAATATGTGTAAAAGTTCCTTAAAAATAGAATAAAACCTCAATTTGAATACGTTCCAAATAGTATGCATTTCATACTACTAAAGCACTATTCAAACCGAGGTTATTTAATCAAGTTTATATACATTATATTCATATATAAACTTACTATATTAAAGTCTTATATTTATTTGTTACATCAATCCAATATTTATTGATTAGTTTAATATTTATCGCATCAGTCTAATATTTATTGCATCCATCGGATTTTTAACTGTTACATCAAAATATATCAAATTGTTACATAAAGGTCTTAAATTACTGCACTAAAACAAGTTAACTGAATAGACGAGAATTCGTTCTTTTGCATCGCTTGCTTCAAAGAGATCACTACAATCAATAGGTTCCTCTTGTTCCAAGCGCACATGGTTATTTAAAAAGTTCTCCACCTCTTCATTAACATAGTAGAAAAATAACTTAATCTCCCGAGGGTTATAATATAGCGAATCAAATACATTCCCTAATACCCGCTTAATCGTATGGAGGGCAAAGGGATTAAAGAAAAAACATCGATCAGCCTGCTCAGGTAACTCGTAGAGAGCCGCATCACCGTGCACAAAAGACACGCGATGGCGCGCTGCTGGACTTTCACCATTAATCAAAGCCTTTTCATATAGCCGTTCATCATATTCGATGCCTATAGAATGACAGCCCGTTTGGTAAGCCATGAAAATACTAACTCTACCCTTGCCACTGCCATAGTCAATAAGGGTATGTTTCTTGCGAATATGACCACTATTTGCCAAACGCTCCAACACGCAATAATCCGTCGGCTCATACGGATGATGCTCCGTATCGGAACGACTATCGTCGCGGCCTGCTGTTTTAATTTGTAATACATTTTCCCATTCTTGCTCTATTGCCATCTATGTAATCCTATCATGAAGCCCCAATTATATGACCTAAAATTTAATACTAATCTTAATTTCTATACATACTATACCCTTATTAGGGTACTAGTTACAAATTAAAATCAATCATATTATAGTAGACAACAAAGGAAATACATATTTTTGTAGCATTTAATGAGTACAAAAAGAAAAATGAAAGCAGCACCCCCCCTTTTTCTGTGCTAAAAACACTTATTAATGCCGATATGGTATACTAGGAGTAATATTTCTATTATTCTCATGTGCAGAATTATATGTCATTAAAAAGGAGTATCTACTTACATGGACAGTGATCTGACCTTAGATTTTATAATTATCATCGTATTAATCATCGCGAATGGTTTATTCTCTATGACGGAGTTAGCCATCGTAAACGCTAAAAAACGTAAGCTTGAAGAATTAGCTGAAGCAGGCAATGAACGCGCGAAAAAGGCCTTTGAATTGGCAGAGAACCCAAATGATATGTTCTCCACGATTCAAATTGGCATTACCCTCGTTGGTATTTTAACTGGCTTGTATTCTGGTGCCACCTTCTCTGGTCCTTTAGAAGAAATATTAACTGCTAATATTCCAAGCATTGAGCCGTACGCAGCCTCAGTGAGCTCCTTCCTCATCGTTGCGATCATCACTTATTTATCCCTCGTTATAGGGGAGCTCGTGCCAAAACGATTAGCCTTAAATAGCCCTGAGGGCATCGCTGTGGTGGTAGCAAAACCGATTTATTGGCTCTCTGTAGCCCTAAAACCAATCGTTAGCTTCCTCGGCATTTCCACAGAATTCCTCTTAAAAATATTAGGCGTTACTGTAAAAGAAGAAGCCCCTGTTACAGAATCTGAAATTAATAAAATGCTTACCGAAGGCGTTGCCATGGGTGCTTACGAAGAGGAAGAACCTATCCTCGTAGAAAATATCTTCCATCTTGCAGATATGAACGCAGGTGATATAATGACGCCTCGTACACAGCTCAAATGGATTGATCTTAACGGTACGGAAGATGAAATCATGGAGGTTCTCAAGAATGCCAACCATTACCGCATTCCTGTAGGTACCGATTCCTTGGATGAATTAAAGGGTCTCATTACCGTATCCGACGTATTAGTTCAAATTATGCAACGTCCTAGTGAAAGTTCTATTCACGATATCATTAAATCTTGTTTGAAAGAACCTGTCCTCGTTCCTGAATCCATTTCACTTATGAAATTATTGAACGTTCTACGTACAGAAGGCGTTCATGAAGCAATTATCCTCGACGAATATGGTGGTTTTACTGGTCTTGTCACCTTACATGACATCATGGAGGAAATCGTAGGCCTTATGCCTTCCGGTGAAGAAGAAATCAAGGAAGAAGAAAACAAGATCATCGAACGCGATGGTGCATGGCTCGTAGATGGCCTTCTCAACGTAGATGAATTTAAAGAATTCTTTCACATCGATCAAGAATTACCAGGTGAAGAAGATGATTTGTACAAAACTATGGGCGGTCTCTTAAACGTCCTCTTCGGTCGCATTCCAAAAGAATTAGACAAGGCAAAATGGGATGGCTATACCTTTGAAGTCATCGATATGGATCATACTCGTATTGATAAAATTCTTGTAACCTATGAAGAACCTATTGTAGAACAAGAAGAAGAAAAATAAAGTTCAAACTATACATAGACAAAAGCTGACAAAAGCTAAAGAAGTGAGTTCTCTTCCTATGAACTGTACCCCAGAAATTATACATATTTTTGGATACAGCTCAATCAATAGAGGACTCACTTTTTTGATACATTTTTGTATCCATAAAATAAGTAATACATATACTATCAAAATATATAGATTACTTTAAAAAATTATCACCAATTATATACATTAAGTATATAATTCTTTTATTTTCTGCATAAAGGCTAGAACTTTCAACATAAATATAGTATTATTAAATTGTATAAAATATATAATTAAACCTAATATAGAAATAATAGCTAATTTAGAAATAATTGCTATCCTAAAATAAGTTCAATAAAATATAAAGTCCTATGATCATTTTGTATAGTGTATTTCATAGGACTTATATATGGTAGTAAAAGGAGAGATTCTATGAATCAACGAATCATAGCAACCATAGGCGCCCTATTAATAGGGACCGCCATCATAAGTGGTTGTGGATCAGAAAAGCCCCCTGAAGATACAAGTCTCAAGGTGCGCACCATCACTATAGGTGAAGAGTCTGGAACTACTGATGCTGGCTATGCAGGCACCATTCATAATAAAACTGAAACAAACTTAGCCTTTCAAATTGGAGGGCGTGTCATCAACAAATTTGTAAATGTTGGTGATGTAGTGCAAGCAGGCCAAGTCATTGCTCAAGTCAATGGTTCAGACACATCAGCTCAGGTACAAAATGCTGAAGGTGCTGTAAAAGCTGCTCAATCAGCCTACGAATTGGCAGAAACCAACGCTAAACGATACCGCGAGCTCTATGCACAACAAGCGATTAGTAAATTGCAATTAGACCAAGCTGAAAACCAATTGAATGCCACATCTGCTCAATTACAACAAGCACAAGCAAGCCTTAATTTGAGCAGCAATCAAAATAGCTATACTAATTTAACGGCCCCTGATACAGGTATTATTACAGCTTTCAATATTGAAGCAGGACAAGTCGTAGCAGCCGGTCAAAGCGTTGGTACCTTAGCGGCCGGCCACGACCCAGAAGCAGTTATTGCCCTTCCTGAACAAGAATTGAGTAAAATTCATGTAGGGAGCCCTGCTACTATTACCTTCTGGGCTCTACCTAATGTAACCGTGCAAGGTGTAATACGTGAAATTTCACCAGTTCCTGACCCTGTAGCCAGAACGTATACCATAAAAATTACCTTACAAAATGCGCCTAAAGAGGTACAACTAGGCATGACAGTCAATGCTAATCTATCTACCACAGATAGTACCAATATTTCTATTCCATTGACGGCTCTTGTGAAAGACTCTAACGGTAATAATGCGGTCTATATCATCCGCGATAAGAAGGCTCATCTCGTGCCTATCAAGACTGGTGAATTCGGTAAGAACTCCGTCATCGTCACATCTGGTTTAGCTAAGGGCGACATTGTCATCACCGCAGGCACCCAACAGTTACAAGAAGGGACGGCGGTTAGTCAATGAAACAATTTAACTTAGCCGAATGGGCTCTTAAACACAAGTCCATTATCTACTACTTCATGGCTGTGCTCCTCACCTTCGGTATTTTCTCATTTACCCATATGGGACGCATGGAAGATCCTGATTTTACGATGCGCACCATGGTGGTCGGTGTTGCTTGGCCGGGGGCTTCTCCACAAGAAATGTCGAATCAGGTAACGGATAAACTCGAAGAAAAACTACGCGACCTTCCTGGTGTAGATTATACAAAATCTTTCACAGATGGCAGCAAATCCGTTATTTATATCAATCTAAGAGAGGATTTGCCATCCGATAAGATTCGTCCCGCTTGGGAAGAAGCGCGGAATATGATCAACGACGAATGGAAATCATTGCCTGCAGGCGTTCAAGGACCGACCATCAACGACAGGTTCGACGATGTATATGGCATTATCTATGCCATTAGTGGTGATGAATTTTCTTATGAAGAAAAGCGTCAACAAGCAGAAGACTTAAAGCGTCAGCTTTTATCTGTTCCTAATGTTAAAAAAATCAGCCTCATTGGGGTTCAACAGCAAACCCTCAATGTAACCATAAACAAGGATAAACTCGCATCCTATAAAGTCAGTACACAACAGCTGTTAACAGCGCTTAAACAGCAAAGTATGATGGTTCCAGCTGGTGTGATTACAACGGATACAAACAATGTATATCTTCGCGTCAACGGTCTATTCGATAGCCCTCAAGCGGTGCGAGATATGCCAATCCGCATCAATAACCAAACGTTGCGCCTCGGTGACATGGCCGATGTAACCATGACCTACCAAGACCCTAGTAGTCCTCAGTTCTACTACGAAGGCAAGCCGGCTATAGGTATTGCTATCTCCATGGATGCAGGTGGAAATAATATAGAATTTGGTGAAGCCATCGATAAAAAGCTAGCAGAATTGAATAAAACGATTCCTGCCGGCCTCGAACTCAAGCAAGTATCGAATCAGCCCCATATCGTTAAGGAATCTATTGGCGATTTCTCTCAATCCTTATTTGAAGCAATCGCCATCGTATTGCTCGTAAGCTTTGCATCCCTTGGTTTACGAACAGGTGTTGTGGTAGCCCTTACCATTCCAGTCGTTGTGTCTACGACGTTCATCTTGATGTATGAAAGCGGCATTTATCTACATAAGGTGAGCTTAGGTGCCTTAATTCTAGCTTTAGGCCTCCTCGTAGACGATGCCATCATCGTTGTAGAAATGATGAGTGTTAAACTCGAAGAAGGGTGGGGCCACTTTAAATCGGCTACCTTTGCTTATCAATCTACAGCATTTCCTATGCTATCTGGTACGCTCATTACCTGTGCAGGCTTCTTGCCATTAGCATTGGCACAAGGTATGGTAGCAGAGTTTACAAAATCTTTATCCATTGTTGTATTTATGGCACTCATCCTATCTTGGTTCGCCTCTGTTCTCGTCAGCCCTGTATTGGGTTATAAAATCATTGAAAACAAGGCTCCAAAGCCGGAATCGGAATGGACTAAACGAGACCGTATCATGCACAAGCTCAATGTGACCTTCTATGATAAGTTTGAAAAACTATTACATTGGGCACTAGGACATCACAAGGTAGTCTTATTGGCTACTCTAGGTGCCTTCGCTTTATCCTTGCTTTCACTACCGTTGATTAAACAGGAATTTTTCCCATCATCAACGCGTAATGAAATTATTGTATCCATGCAATTCCCTCAAAGTTCGTCCATCGAGTATACTGCTAACCAAGCAAAAATCATTGATGAACATTTGCAAGGTGACGAACGTATTTCAACCTTTACCTCGTACATTGGACAAGGTTCTCCGCGTTTCGTTCTCACCTTAGAGCCAGAATTGCAACGAGATAATTTCTTACAATATGTGATTGTCACAAAATCCTTAGAGGATCGGGATAAACTATATGGTGAATTAACATCTTATTTAAATGAAGAATTTCCTTCAGCTCTCGTAAATGCTCAATTTGTACAAATTGGCCCACCATCTAAATATCCAGTTATGCTTCGCATTGCTGGCCCTGATCAAAAAGTGGTAAAAGAAATTGCCAACCAAGTAAAAGCAAAAATGCAAGACGATAAAGACTTACAAAATATCGCCTTTGACTGGCCAGATACAGAACCTGTAGCCAATATTCACATCGATCCAAACAAGGCACGTTTACTCGGCATCGATAGCTACGCTGTATCCTTGCACTTACAAAGTCTATTGTCTGGTACTAAGTCTGGTGAATACTACGAAGGGAACCAAACCATTCCTGTTACCTTCCGTTTAGGTGACAACGAGCAACATAACTTAAGTGCTCTTTCATCCTTGCCAATTCAAACAGGCAATGGTTCCTACGTACCTCTTAGCCAAATTGCAACTATTACCATGGCTCAAGAGGATGGTATTATCTGGCATCGCAACATGATGCCAACTATTAGTGTTCATGCGAATGTAAAAGCCGGTGTCTTAGGCAATGCAAAAACAAAAGAGGTCTATAAATCATTACAAGACATTCGAGATTCCTTGCCTACAGGCTATTCTATTGACCTAGACGGCGCCGCTGAAAAAAGCGAAACAGCCGTTCAAAAGCTATTAACACCAATCCCAATTATGCTCTTTGTAATCATGACAATCCTCATGTTCCAATTAAAGCGTATCGCCCTCATGTTAATGGCTCTACTCACTGCTCCATTGGGGCTAATCGGTGTTGTATTAGCACTTAATATTACGAGAACACCGTTAGGCTTTATGGCTATTCTAGGAATCATCGCCCTCTCGGGTATGATCATCCGTAACTCCATTATCTTGTTAGACCAAATCGAAATCCACAAGGCAGAAGGCCAAGAACCTCGTGAAGCAATTATCAACTCCGCTACACTTCGTTTCCGCCCTATCATGCTCACCGCTATCGCAGCGATTTTAGGCATGATTCCTCTCATGGGATCTGTATTCTGGAGCCCATTGGCTATCGCCTTTAGCGGAGGCCTACTAGTGGCAACTATTCTAACACTCATCGTATTACCTGTCATGTATGCAAGCTGGTATAAGGTAAAATAGGATACCATAAGACAAGACAAGATAAGATAAAACACAATACAAAAACCCCCTATAAAAATTTCTAATACTTTTTATAGGGGGTTTTTTGTATTAAACTACTACAGCTGTACCATTGCATGTAATCATAAGCATGCCATTTTGTGCACCTACTGTGCTATATTGGAAGGATACGCCAATAATAGCATTAGCACCCAATTTAGAAGCTCGTTGAGACATTTCGTCGAGAGCTGCTTTGCGCGCATTCATCAAAGAATCTTCATAGCTACCGCTACGACCACCAACAATGTCTCGAATACCAGACATGAAATCTTTCACAAAATTACGGCCTTCTACGACTTCACCAAATACAATACCTTTGTACTCTTGTACAGGTTTATTTTCAATATGCATAGTTGTAGTAATAATCATAATTGTATCCTCTCTAATTGACTACAATATATTTTATATGTTATCTATCGAAGTCACGATCAAGGTTAACTTCTTTCAACGGCACAACTTTAGTTTTGTTGATATATTTGTAACCAAGGTACACTGCGAAGAAGATTGGCAAGCCAATATAGGCAACGGATACGCCGTACCAGTCGATGGTATCACCTGTGAAAGCGGAGTAGTTTTGACCACAGATAATGATGACGCAAAGAATGAACGCCAAGATTGGTCCCACTGGGAATAACCACGCTTTGTATGGCAATTCACTAAGATTTCTTCCTTGAGCAATGAAAGCACGGCGGAAACGATAATGAGATACTGCGATACCAACCCATGCGATGAAACCGCATAAACCAGAGATATTAACAATCCATGTATAAGCTGTACCTTCGCCAATAAAGCTTGTAAGGAATGCAAATAAACCGATTGCTGTCGTTAAGATTAACGCAGGCACTGGAACGCCGCGTTTATTTAACTTAGCAAAAATTTGAGGTGCTTGACCTTCCTTAGCGAGTGCATACAGCATACGCGTAGAAGAGTACAAACCAGAGTTACCAGCACTCAATACAGCCGTTAAGATAATAGCATTGATAAAGCTAGCAGCAAAGGCAAAACCAAAGCGGTCAAATACGAGTGTAAATGGAGAAATAGATACGTTCTCTACACTAGAGTTCAACAAATTTGGATCTGTATACGGAATCAAGAAACCGATAACCGTGAAAGCACCGATATAGAACAATAGAATACGCCAGAAGATTGTATTAATCGCTTTTGGCACGTTCTTTTCAGGGTCTTCCGCTTCACCAGCTGCTACGCCGATCAGTTCAGTACCTTGGAAGGAGAATCCTGCCACCATAAAGATAGCGAGAATAGATTCCCAACCACCTACAAATGGAGCTTCTCCTACGGTCCAGTTCGCAAATCCTGGAGATGTGCCACCTATGCCAAAGATAAGCATAAAGCCACAGAATAGGAATACAAATACGGTAATCACCTTGATGCTAGAGAACACATATTCACTTTCACCAAAGGAACGAGTAGATAAATAGTTCAAACCGAATAAAATGAGCAAAAACAGAGCAGACCATACGATGGCAGGCACATCAGGAAACCAATATTTCATGATGAGCGCCCCTGCTAATACTTCAGCAGCCAAGGTAATAGCCCAGTTAAACCAGTAGTTCCAACCTAAGGCAAACCCAAAGGCAGGATCTACATAGCGTTTTGCATAAGTCCCAAAGGAACCTGGAATTGGTAAATATGTGGCCATTTCCCCAAGAGATGTCATAAGGAAATAAACCATGATACCGATGAGGCCGTAAGCTACAAGAGCACCACCAGGGCCAGCTGTACTTACGACTTCACCACCAGCAACGAATAAACCTGTACCGATAGCACCACCCAAAGCGATCATATTCATATGACGCGCCTTTAGGGAACGTTTTAGGTGTTGATCTTTGTTAGACGTAAACTCTACGTTATTATTATGATTATCAGACATGGGTCACCTCTTACAAATCTAGATTACGCACGTATTTTGCGTTATCTTCAATAAATTTACGACGAGGCTCTACCTTATCACCCATGAGGACCGTAAAGATTTTATCGGCTTCGATAGAATCTTCTAAGCTAACTTGTAGAATCGTACGATTTTCAGGGTTCATCGTAGTTTCCCATAATTGTTCAGGATTCATTTCACCTAAACCTTTGTAACGTTGGATTGTAGTACCATCGCGGCCTACTTCATCAAGTTTAGCAGTCAACTCTGCATCAGAGTATACATACCAATGAGATTTACCCTTCTTGATTTGATACAAAGGTGGTTGAGCAATATAGATATGACCTTCCTCTACCAATGGTTTCATATAGCGGTAGAAGAATGTTAACAACAAGGTACGGATGTGAGCGCCGTCAACGTCCGCATCTGTCATGATGATAATCTTGTTATAACGGGATTTTGTAATATCGAATTCATCGCCAATACCTGTACCAAAAGCGGTAATCATGGAGCGAATTTCGTTATTCGCCAAAATCTTATCGAGGCGTGCTTTTTCTACGTTAAGGATTTTACCACGCAATGGTAAAATTGCTTGGTAACGACGATCGCGACCTTGTTTTGCAGAACCGCCTGCAGAATCACCTTCGACTAAATAAATTTCAGTCATAGATGTATCTTTTTCGGAACAGTCCGCCAATTTACCAGGAAGGCTAGATACTTCCAAAGCATTTTTACGGCGTGTTAAGTCGCGGGCTTTACGAGCGGCCTCTCGAGCACGGCTTGCCATCGTTGCTTTTTCGATGATTTTCTTCGCATCTTGAGGATGTTCTTCAAAGAATGTTTTAAGACCTTCTGTAACGATAACATCTGTAATACCTTTAACTTCGCTATTGCCAAGTTTAGTTTTTGTTTGGCCTTCAAATTGAGGTTCCAACACTTTCACAGATACGACAGCCGTCAAACCTTCACGCACGTCCTCACCTGAAAGATTGGACTCATTTTCCTTGATCAAACCAGATTTACGGCCATAATCATTGAGGGTACGAGTTAAAGCAGCACGGAAACCAGATAGATGTGTACCACCATCAATAGTATTGATGTTATTTACAAAGGACAACAAGTTTTCGCTATAGCTATCGTTATATTGCAATGCCACATCTACCACAACGTCATCTTTTGTATTTTCAATGTTGATAACAGTTGGATTAATTGCTTCTTTATTTTCGTTCAAGAAGGTAATGAAAGAAATCAAACCACCTTCATAGTGGAAACTTTCAACACGAGGTTCCTCTAGGCGCAAATCGCTCAATGTAATGCGAAGGCCTTTGTTAAGAAATGCCAATTCTTGTAAACGCATTTTCAATGTATCAAAGCTGAATACGGTAGTTTCAAAGATTTCTGCATCTGGCTTGAAAATAACTGTAGTACCAGTTCCTGAAGCCTTGCCGATTTCGTGCAACTCGGAAGTTTTATGACCACGAGCAAAGGAAATCTCTTGAACAATGCCATTTTGAGATACTTGAACCTTAGTCCATTCACTCAACGCATTAACTACGGAAATACCTACGCCATGAAGACCACCAGATACCTTGTAGCCGCCACCGCCGAATTTACCACCTGCATGCAATTTCGTTAATACTAGCTCTACCGCAGACATACCAGATTCATGCATTCCTGTTGGAATACCACGACCATCATCGACAACGGTAACACTGTTATCTGGATTGATGGATACTTCGATATGTGTAGCGTAACCAGCAAGCGCTTCGTCTACAGAGTTATCTACAACTTCGTATACGAGGTGATGCAAACCACGAGCAGACGTACTACCAATATACATCCCTGGGCGTTTACGCACCGCGTCTAAACCCTCAAGAACCTGAATATTCTGAGCGCCATAATTTTGTTCAGGCATGAAACAAACTCCTCCTAACAATCTATCATACTGTACTTGATTGAAATAAAGTGACAAAACATGTACAGGATTAAACTTTATCTCTTTATTATACTATAAAACTCATCAATCCGTCTCATTAAAGTCTTAATACTGATACCAGATCCATACACACAAGCATCAGTGACCACATATGTCTTGATTTGCTCCTCTGGCACCATAGCCATATATTCTAGCGTTTCATAGTGATGAATAGGACTTTTATGGGACTTTCCACCCTTGGCATGCACCATCGTAATGATGGATTCTATGGGCACAGAAATGGTATCTCCAATATGAACGTACATAAGAATGCCCCCCTCTACTTTTCTAATGTCCCATTAAGAGCATCAATTTTGCGCTGTTCCTCTTCAGCAAGGAACTTTGATCGATATTTATTACACAAATTGATAACATGCTGATCCGTCAACTCATCAGGCTTCTTATGGGTGATGAGCATGGCCACCATAAACATATGACGGCGATTGATGGACCCTTTATAAATCTTATCTAAGTAAAAGTATATAGATTCCCGCATCGCTTCTGCAAAGTCTGGGAAAGTACACTGTATAAATTGCTGACAGTCACTGTATTTAAAGTATGGATACTTTCTAATAACAGACTTAATGTCCTTAATATGTTTTCGATGCAATTCATATTCACAAGTCGGACAGATTTCTTTTTTAGATTCCATGTGCATGCCACATCGCTTACAACGATGATACCCATGCTGCTCTAAATATATTTCACGCTTTCGAGCCGTAATTTGTACTTTTCTGAAAGCAGCTCGTAATTCTTCGTTATCCGTTTGTTCTAAGGATTTATCGATGGCATCTACATCTTCTTTTGAAAGCACGATATTAGCAAAATTAATACGTTTTGTAATAATCTGTTCATCAGGAATCGTGAGAGACGTATTAATTTCTACTTTCACATAGCTCTGGCGTTTCATGATGAATCGAATATCGGTGATTACCTCTTGGCGGTAATACTTGTTGATAGCCTCGATGATACGTCGTTTTTGCATCTGTAATTCCTGCATCCACATGGAATTATCTGCACTGATAACCATGTCTGGAGGCTTGATAGACACAATTTTCGTATGATCAGCAATAACATCGCCTACTACATCACGCCACTTGTGAACGAGGGTATTCAATTTATATTGTTCCAGTAAATTCAGTTCTGCTAAGGCCTTTGGTAAACAAAGATCAAGGCTGTCCATACTGAACATTTCCCCCTTCACAAGAAATAAATTGAACGGATTTCAAATCTTTAAAATCGTGAATATCTGTAGTGGTAATAAATGTTTGAATTCGTTTATGAATAAACTGCAATAAATTCACTCGTCTCGACTCATCAAGTTCGCTCAATACATCATCCAAAAGAAGAACTGGATATTCTCCTACCTCTGACTTGATAAACTCAAGTTCACTCAACTTTAAAGACAATACAGCGGTTCGTTGCTGACCTTGCGATCCAAATTTCTTTAAATCCATAGCATCGGAAAAGAATCTTAAATCATCGCGATGAGGACCTACACTAGTGCTCAATCGATGACGATCTTGCGGCAACGCTGCTTTGATGCGTTCGTAAAAGCCTTCCTTTGTATATTCTAATGAACCATTGTCCATATAGGGCTGTTCATAACCGATGGTTAAATTCTCGAGTCCACCCGTCAATTTACGATTCATCAAATCGATGAGCAGATTGATTTTTTTCAAGCTTTCTAATCGTTTCTTTACGATAAAGCTCGCCATATCTGCTAGCTGCAAATCCCATTCTTCAAGAGGAATAGTATTCTTTCCCCTATATTCTTTTAGGACTGCATTTCGTTGCTGTAACAACCGATTATACTGCATCAATTGATGATAGTAAGTAGCGCTGGTCTGAGATATTTCCATATCTAGAAAACGCCTACGACCAGACGGAGTCCCCTTAATGAGCTGTAAGTCTTCAGGACAAAAGATAACTGTATTTAATGTACCAATCAGTTCTTTTTGAGATATTTTTGTATCGTTTAAACGAATATCCTTGGCCCCTTGGCGGAATAATTTAATATTTACCTTTTGAGGCGTATCTTTTTTCTCGAATTTTACAACTATGCCTGCTTCTTCAGCATTAAACATGAGCATATCCGATGTATCGTTAGTACGATGGCTTTTACCAATCGTACCAACATAAATCGATTCGAGGATATTCGTCTTACCAGCCCCATTGGTGCCGTGCAGAACGATAATCTCAGGGTTAAACTGTATCTGTACATCCTTATAATTACGAAACTGGAATAATTGCAGTGAGTCAATTCTCACCGATTATGCCTCCTCTTGTGTAATTATGAGGTCTACATCGAGACCTTCACAAGAAATTACATCACCAACGCGGCATTTCTTGCGTTTTTCCGTTACGACCTGACCATTCAAGGTAAGGATGCCTTCATCGATGAAAGATTTAATTTGACCACCTGTTTCAATGATGCCTTCTAACTTCAACAACTGATCAATTTGAATGTACTCCGTATGAATGGGTACCTGCTGTTTCTCTTTCATAAAGTTCTCCTAAAGTAGACAATTAACATAAGCATATATATCATACTGAGTCCAGGTCGCTCGCTGAGCATTTTTCTTCGAAAAATTGCACGTTCCGACCAAAGTTATATTTGGTTGGAGCCCAAAGCACAGTTCTTCACTGTGGATTTTCTTAGATAACTTTGTTATCTAGAAAATCTTACGTTCAGAACAAAGCGATGCAGTGTCTCTGTCGTCGCAAGCTCCTCCATTGACTACTGCCCTGCTTTTACTTTTATGCATTCGTGCGAACTGGTGTTACTACGTATGTATAGTTCGGATTATTGTCTTGGCGAATGACAACAGGACCATTTTGTTTTAAGAACAAGTGGATATTGTCGCCTGTGCTGTGACGCAAAATATCAGAGATGTAACGACCATTGAAGGAGATTGTAAAAGGTGTACCTTTAAATTCAACAGCTACGTCTTCTTTAGCCATACCGATTTCAGTATTTTGAGTAGACAATGTGACATTGCTTTCAGACCAATCATAACGAATTACGTTATAGCTGATGTCTTTAGCCAATAAGGATACGCGATCAACAGCACCAGCGAATTCGCGGCGGTCGATTACAGCGCTAGAATCGAATTGGGAAGGAATTACCTTTTCATATTCAGGATACGTGCCTTCGATTAAGCGAGAAATAATATAAATAGATTCAAAATTAAATACGATTTGTGTGCGATTCCAAATGATATTGATCATGGCTGGATTATCTGTTGGTAATAAACGAGATACTTCAGCTAACGTTTTTGTAGGAATGATAGCGCGCATTGGAGTAGTTGCTGGCTCATCGATAGTGATTTTTTTAACAGCCATACGGTGTGTATCGGTAGCAACCATAGTGACTTCGTTTTCATTGATTTCAAGAAGAGCACCGGTAAAAACAGGACGATCTTCATCAGTAGCTGCTGCGTAGTTTGTTAAATCGATGAGTTCTTTCATAGCAAAGCTATCGATGTTTACATGATCTTGGTCGTGAATTTGTTCAACCAATGAGAAATCATCTGGGTGTAATGTAACAAGATTAAATTCGGAAGATCCAGATGTGATTGTCAAAGAATTTCCGTCTTCTGGTTTGTAAAGTTCGATAGTATCGCCAGGTAATTTACGAATTAATTCTTGGAAATAACGGGAACCTACTACTAAAGTACCAGGTTCTTTGATATCTCCGTCAATTGTTAAACGGATACCAAGTTCAAAGTCGTTACCTTGCAATTCTACTTGACCATTTTTTGTAGTTATGTAAATAGCACCTGGTAAGTTGGAACTTGTTTTATTTTGAGATACCTTTTGCAATACGTTGATTGCTTTTTGAAGATTTGCTTTTGGGAATGTAATATGCATATGTTACTCCTTTTTGAAAGTTTTATATTAATTTGTATAATTGGATTTTATTATTAACTACTATATTATTTCTAATATATATGTTGCTTGTGATTACGATTTATATATTGTAGAAGCACTAATAATTACTTGTTTTGTTTGTAATATTCTATATTTACTATTGTAGATGCTCTATATATATTCTACGATAGATCTGTTTCTACTGTTTTTCTAATTGTTTCTTAGTTTTAGTAGTAGTAATAGTAGGGGTCTGTTTATATGTGTAAAAGTGAATCGGCGCCAATAATTGTGTGAATTATGAGCTGTGCATAACTATGTTAATAGTTTGTACCCACTTATCCACATATTCACACCAAAGTGCGAGTTTTGTGATATCCACAAAGTTATTCACTATATATCCACAGAGTTATCCACAGGTTGTTAATTTCTGTTTAATTTCTGCAACCATTCGTTTAGTTTCTTCGTTTTTTTCAATTTCCTTCGTTATTTTATCGTACGCATGGAGAATTGTCGTATGGTCACGAGAGAAAGCTGCTGCGATTTGTGGATAGCTTTCATTGATCATATCGCGGCATAGATACATGGCGATTTGCCGTGGGAATGCGAATTGGGCTTTCCTTTTTTTGCCGAGCAAGTCTTGCTTTTTTATATTGAAATAAGAACTTACAAAATTCTGGATGCTTTCAATATTAACTATGTTCACCTCTTCTGTGTGAACGAGACCCGCCAAGGCGTGTTTTGTGTATTCTAGGTCAATAGATTCTAGACGTTGATCGATGGACGCTGTACCGATGAGTTTAGTGAAAGCACCTTGCAACACGCGGACGTTTTCGCTAAATTGCAATGCTACGTAGTTAATAGAATCATTATCGATGCGAATAATGCGGTTCTTTTTATATTCACGTTCAAGCAGTGATCTGAAGATGGCGATGCGCGTTTCCAAATCTGGATTTTCCATTGTGGCAATGTAGCCAGCTTGGAAACGAGAGCGAAGACGATCTTCAAACTGCTCCATATCATTTGGCATAGTATCAGAGGTAAGCACGATTTGTTTGTTGTTATTTAATAGTTCATTAAATGTATTAAATAGCTCAGTTTTCGTACTTTCACGGCTTTCAAGGAACTGAATATCGTCAATCATGAGAACATCGATATTGCGGAATGTGTTGCGGAATAATTTACCTTGGTTGCGCTGCAATGTTTCGACGAAAATATTCATAAAGTTTTCGCTCGTAATGGACATGACCTTCATATGTGGATGATTTTCCTTGATAGCATTGCCAATGGCATGCATCAAGTGTGTTTTTCCGAGGCCAGATGGACCGTAGATAAAGAGCGGATTGTAGTCGCCGCCTGGAAATTCAGCTACATTTTGAGCAGCTCCAAAAGGAATGCGGTTGGCGTTGCCCGTTACGTAGTTATCAAAACGGTACGCCGGATTGAGATTAGATAATGACAAGTCTACAGGAACATTATCAGACTGCAATGTTGACATTGTTTCTGTCGGTTTCTTTGGTGTCGCTATCATTGGTTCGTCTGGAATATCCACAGGCGCTGGCGCGCGGTCGATATAGACAGGATCTTGATAGACTGGTGTGTAAAATTCCTCTTGATGAGCCTTTTCCTCTACTATAGGTGGTAAAGGCATTGGCGGTGCTACAACTGGCGTATCGATGAGACTTTCATCAACAAAATTAGTATCTATACTCTCTTGATTAAAATCGAATAACACCATATCTCGATGGGAACCGATGACCGTGGTAATCGCATCTTGTAAAGCCTTGCTAATCTGCGGCTGCTGGTCGATTAAGTTTTTTACAAATGTTTGCATGACCCCAATATGGATCGAATGACTTTCGAGAGACATGGGAATCAACGATGACGTGACGCGCAAATACAATGCATCAGGTAAATGTTGCATATTCTTTTTCGCCTCAAGCAATATATGTTCCCATATATTATTTAAATCAAATGACTGCATAACGTGCCTCTTGTGAATAACTATTGCGATAAATGTGTATAACTTTAGGAATAATGTGTATAACCACTGTAAAAGCTGTGGAAAAATCTATTATTCCTGTGAATAACTTGTGTATAACCTGTGAATAAGTGAAAATAAAAGTCTATTCCAACCAGATAAATACTGACTTTTTAGTTTTTATAGGATAAAAGAGAAAAAATGTGGATAACCTCGAAAGTTATCCATCAAAAACCTATAAAAATATATA